>JANXYE010000289.1 GCA_025350285.1 Chloroflexota bacterium | reverse complement strand
CGACCGGCGCGGCGAGGGCGTTCAATCCACGTATCCCTGATACGACACTCCGTTGCGAGTGTTGTTCAGGTAGAAATACTCGTGTCCACGCTCCCGAAACTCTAGCAGCATCCAGTCCGCCTCGGCCTGATCTGCGGGCTTTGGTGCGATAAAGAACGGTCGATCCAAAGCGCTCATCTCCGCCGATGTGGCCCAACGCTCGACGAGGTACAGTGTGTCCGGATCGAAGGTCAGAATCGCGCCCTCCCCAATCCAACTCGTGTCCCCCGCATCGCACTTCATGCGAAATCGCAGGTTCGACTGAATCGCGGACCGCATGATTCCTACCGGGATTTGCACCGAAACGGGCACGATAGCTCCCTCAGGACGGATGACGGCCATTCTACGTATGCATATGAGGGGGGCGCAAGCGTCGGCCCAAGAATACATCGCAGGCTCGGGCGGTGCTGCCGCCCTATGACGCGGGTCGCCCCTCTGGCTCCCCCGCCAGTCCCGAGAGCGCCTTCGACGACGCCTGTGCCGCCGCCAGCCCCCCGTCCACTAACTCCCGCATCACCGGCTCAACCGTCTTGATGTCGTGGATCAGCGCCAAGACCTGGCCCATCTGCGTGCGCTTGTTCTCGCCGAGTACGCAGTTGCCGCCTCTGCCGTTTCGGTTGCCTCTAACGTCCATCGACAGCTATCAGCCAGCCGGAGCCGGCGTGCCGTGCCCAATCGCCTCCAGTGCCCGGCCTTCGCGCTTCAGCAGCACTGCGTTCGTCGCCACGATGATCGACGAGACAGACATCAGGAGCGCCGCGACTTCCGGGCGAAGCTGCAGTCCGATACTGGGATAAAGGACGCCCGCGGCGACAGGGATGGCGAGCAGATTGTAAATCGAGGCCCAGAACAGGTTCTGCTTCATCTTCCGGACCGTCGCCCGGCTCAAGTCGATGGCTTTGAGAATGTCCGCTGGTTCGCTGCGCATGAGCACGACGGACGCGGTTTCAATGGCGACATCCGTGCCCGCACCGATAGCGATGCCGATGTTCGCGGCGGCCAGCGCTGGCGCGTCGTTGATACCATCACCCACCATCGCCACTTTCTTGCCCTCGCTCTGGAGTTGCTGCACGTAGGAAGCCTTCTCGGCGGGCTTCACACCGGCGAAGACGCGGTCGATGCCTACCTGCGCCGCCACCGCTCTGGCAGTCCCCGCGTTGTCTCCCGTCAGTAGAGCCACTTCGATACCGAGGTCTTTGAGGCGGGCGACCGTCCAGGCGGCGGACGGCCGAATCACGTCGGCGAGGGCAATCAAGCCCGCCGGCTCGCCACCCACGCTGACGGCGATGATGCTACGGCCCGCGCTCCCAAGTTTCGTGGCTTCCGATTCGAAATCGCCTACGGACGCTGATTCTCGCCGCAACAAGTCAAGGTTCCCTACGGCGACACGCCGGGCATCCACCGTTCCGACCGTGCCGTAGCCCGGGATATTCTCGGCGTTCTCGTAGGCCGGCAAATCGTGGAGACCTGCTTCGTGAGCGCGGGCAACCACGGCCGAAGCCAGTGGATGCGATGAAGAAGCCTCGATCGCGGCGGCGTAGCGCAGCACGTCAGCCTCAAGCCAGCCTGGAGCGGTATGAATGGACACGACCTTAGGCTTCCCCTCCGTCAGGGTGCCCGTCTTATCGAGCACGATCGCAGTGAGCGAAGAGAGCCCCTCGAGGGTGGCGGCGTCCTTGATCAGGACCTTGTGGCGAGCACCCAGGCCGGTGCCAACGGCGACCACGGTTGGGGTAGCCAGGCCCAGCGCATCCGGGCAAGCAATCACGACCGCGGAGATGGCGAAGGTGAGGGCCGAAATCACGCTCACGTCACCGAGGAGCAACCACCCGACGAAGGTCACAAGGCCCGATCCGACGGCTACCAGGACGAGGACGGCCGCCGCTCTATCAGCGAGACGTTGGGCAGGCGCTTTCGAGGCCTGGGCTGTCTGGACGAGGCTTACGATGCGCCCGAGGACGGTCTCGCTGCCGGTCCCCCTGGCCTCAACCAGCAGGGAGCCCTCGCCGTTGACGCTGCCGGCGACCACCTCCGCTCCGGTCTCCTTCTCAACGGGCAACGACTCGCCTGAGACGAGCGACTCATCCAACGAGCTGCGCCCTTCGCTGATCACTCCATCAACGGGCACGCGTTGGCCAGGCCGCACCCGGACGATATCCCCAGGGACAATGCTCGCCGTATCGACTTCCATCTCTTGTCCGTCGCGAACGATAATCGCCTTCTCCGGCACGAGGTTGAGAAGTGCTCGGAGGGCGTCCGTCGTCCCGCGCCGGCTGCGCATTTCCATCCAGTGCCCGAAGAGCACGAAGGTGATAAGCATTGCGGCGGCTTCGAAGAAGACATCGGTGCCGCCACTAATCGTGATCCCCGCGCTGAACAGATACGCGGCCGCAACACCGGTTGTGATGAGGACAGACATGTCCAGCTTGCGGCCGAGCAGGGCGTAGTACGTGCCCTGGATGAAAACCCAACCCCCGTAAACGACGACCGGCGTCGCGAACAGGAACGCCATCCATTGGATTCCAAGGCCGAAGGGGGTCGGTGGAACGCGACCAATGAGAAAGTCGCCCAGCTCGGAATACAGGATGACGGGAATGGTCAGGAGCAAGGACACCAGGAAGCGGTTGCGCATGTCCCGCTCCATGGCCGCGGCCATGCTCGGGTCGGACATCATCGCGGCATGGTCGTGGCGAGCACTGCCGTGATCCATCTTCGTCATGTCGTGGCCGCGAACCTGCGCTGCGTCTTGCGATGGGGCGGCGACCACGGTGGGGCCGTCGCCCAGGCTTGCGTGGCCGGTCATGTCATGGCCTGAATGCTCGTTCATTGGACCTCTCACACGGATAGCCTCGCCGCATTCGCGACGGGCCCCCAAACTCCGGCCATCTGTCGTAGGCCCCCGCCGCGGTTCGCGGCGGCAAGTGCCGACGGCCCACGTTGTACTTTCGCAGCTATCACCAGGACGAACCCATGGCCGTGTGGGCACCTGAATTACGACCGTTCGTACGGGGTCCCTCGGCTGAACCGAGTGATATACTACTTCTCGTAGTCGATGCCGTCTGCCAATTTCGAACAGTCGCTCGCAAGAACGCGGCCGGCACATTCGAAGTCGTGGGTGAGGCGGAGGACATCGGCGTGGGCGAACGCAAGGATCTGACCCTGCAGCTCGCGAAGGGCGACTACGAGCTGCAGTGCAACATCGTCGAGGAGGTGAACGGGAAACCGTCGCGCACTACAAGAACGGCATGCACACCAAATTCACAGTGACCTAGGCGAAAGGGGCCTCGCAGTGGCAACGATAGTCTTCAACCCGAACGGCGTAACCGAATCGGCCGTCCATCACGTATTCCAGACCGGGCTCGTGAGCGAGATCGGTGTGGCTGACCAGAACAACGGTAACCACATGGATTGGGATTGGGGTGGCGGCGGCGCGTGGTTCATGTTCGGCATGATGGCCATCTTCTGGGTGGGCGTCATCGCGCTCGGCTGGTGGGCCATCGCGAGCTACAACCGCCGCCACGAAAACGCCCGCGAAAGCCCCGTCGATGTGGCCAGGCACCGCTATGCGCGCGGCGAAATCAGCGCCGAGGAGTTCGAGCGGCTGAAGCGCGACCTGGGTTAGACCAGCGAGCGCTATCCGGGCGTGGCCACGGTCTCTCGCGCCGGCGCAGCCGCCAGCTCCGAGAGCGCCATCGTCGAGGCCGTCGCCGCGGCGAGGCCGCCATCGATCAACTCCCGCATCACCTGCTCGACCGTCTTGATGTCGGTGATGAGCGCCGAGACCTGGCCCATCTGCGTCCGTTTGTTCTCGCCGAGCACGGCCATCGCGAACTCGGGCTTCGAAACTCGCGGCTTCACGCGGCCTTCGGCCGACATCGTCGAGGTGTCCGTGGCGGCGAGGATGAGCTTGCGCACGTGCTCGGGCGCGTTCGCTTGGACGGTGGCGAGGCAGCGCGTTCCGTGTGGCTCGCCCTCGGCGCCGAGCGCGATGACCGCCGCGAAGCAGGG
>JANXYE010000287.1 GCA_025350285.1 Chloroflexota bacterium | reverse complement strand
GGCATAGCGGATGATGTCGCGCTCGCGGCCCTCGACGCCTTCGGCCGCCGCCTGGGCGCGAGCGGCGGCTTCGAGACCGTCGCCCGTCGCGAGATCGATCGTCTGGAGGACGGCGTGGACGGCGCGTCCAACGGAGGTGCCGGCGCGCCCGCGCTTCCAGGGGGCGTCGTCCTCGGCCTGCTCCGGCTTCTCTTCTGGAATCGCCTGGAACGAGCCGGCGGCGGCCTTCGCGATCGCCGTCGCTGCCAGGAGAGGCAGGCGCGCGTTGGCGGCGATGAGCGCCCGGCGGCTTTCAACCCAGGCGTCGCGATCAGCCGCGGTATCCTCGACGGGCGCGGCGACCGCCGGCGACCGCGAGGTCGGGACGGCCATGGGTTCCAGGCGACGCCAGAGATCAGGCGCAAGTTCGGAAACCGCGAGAATGCACTCGGCCGGGCAGCACTTGTTGTCCGCGTGCAGAACATCGTGCGGCGTCATGTTCTTGTCGAGCGTGTGGTAGACGCTGACGATGAGATGGTCACGGGAGCGGGTGGCGGCGACGTAGAGCAGGCGATCACCTTCGAGCCGCTCCATCGAATCTTCGCGGTCCTTGAGGGCGGGGTAGCCCGGGGTTTCGAAGTACGACCCGCTGGAGCCCACACGGACCTGGGCGCCGCCCTCCGTGTCCCAGAGCAGGACGGGGCTTTCGCTCGTCGGTTTCGCGTTGAGACCGGCGAGGATCACGATCGGAAACTCGAGGCCCTTGGAGGCGTGGACGGTGAGCACGCGGACGGCGTCGTCATCGTCCTCGGGGACGACGGACTCTGTCATCCGGGCGCGCTCGGCCGCCTGGCGCTCGACGAACTGGATGAACTGGCGGAGGCCTCTGCCCCCGGCGGCGCTGAAGGCACGGGCCTGTTCGTGAATGAGGCGCAGGCGCTGCCACGATTCGCGCGGGCGGCGGCGAGCGAAGGCCACCTGGAAGAGGCGGCGCTCGCGGACCACGAGGTCGATCATGGCGGCGGGATCGAGCCACCAGCGGCGCGCATCGAGACCGGCGAGCGAGCGCATCGAGTCGGCCACGACTCCCGACTCGGGATACGCCTCCGGGGGCGCGACGCGGTAGTCCCAGCGGCCCCCGGCACGGTGGAAGTCGAAGAGATCACGGTCACTACAGCCGAACCCGGGCGTGCGAAGCGCCGCCACGACCGCCACCTGGTCCGAGGGGTCGTCGATGGCGGCGAGGATGGTGAGGAGGTCGCGCACCTCCTGCGTTTCGAAGATGAGGGAGGAACTCTCGACGCGGTAGGGGATCGCCGCCTCGTTGAGAGCTTCTTCCAACTGTGGCTGGGCGGTGCGCGTAGGGAGGAGGACGGCGATATCGGCGAAGGTGGCCGGGCGGCGGCTCTCTCCCTCCCCGACCTGCCAGCGCCCGGGCTCGGCGCGGATTCCCTCGATGGCGGCCGCGATGGCCTTCGCCTCTTCGACGCGCATGCCTTCGGTGTTGCTCTCCTCCTTCGGGAGGCCCCCGCCGAGCAGGTGGACGCTCGGATGCGGGCCCTCGGCGGGGCGGAACGCGACGAGCGGTTCGAACGGGACCTGCGCGACCGGCCCTCCGCCGGGCTGGTTGCGGGGCAACGCAAAGAGGGTTGCGAACGTGTGATTCACCCAATCGATAACGGAAGGGACCGAGCGGAAGTTCTGAGTCAGGTGCACGCTTGTACCGACGGGCGGCTGGCCAAAGTGGGCGGCGGCGGCCGTGTAGAGGTCGATATCGGCGCGGCGGAAGCGGTAGATTGACTGCTTCGGGTCGCCGACGAAGAAGAGGCGGCCCGGTTCGACCGCGAGTTGGCGCCACGGGCTGTGTGCGTCCGCCGCCAGGGAGGCGGCGATGAGCGTCGCAATTTCGACCTGAATTGGGTCGGTGTCCTGAAACTCATCAATGAGCAAAGTGGCATAGCGGTTCGCGAGGCCGCGGCGAACGCCAGCGTCCCGGACGAGCAGATTGCGCGTGAGGACAAGCAGGTCGTGGAACTCGAGGACGCCCGCGGTGATGCGCTCGTCGCGGTAGTCGCGGACGAAGCCCTGGATTGAGCTGAGGAGGGGGCCGAGGGCGGCCGGCCGCATCGTCTTCAGGAGCGCGTCGCGGTGATCCTCAGCGTGTTTCGTGAGCGATCGCAAGGAGGCGAGTGCAGTTCCCTCCCAATTTCCCTTCTGCCCGCGGTTCCCGGGGATGTTGAGCTTGCCGCCGTACATCAGGAGGCGAAGGGCGTGTTCCTCGGCGGCCAACCGGTCGCTGGTGTCATGGGCCGTTTCGAGGGCCTCGTGGGTCTCGATGAGCGAGGCGAACCCGGGCCGCAATCGCTCCAGGGCGACATAGGCATCGTCGGTCTCGCGGCCGGGCTTGATTGAAGCGCCTGGCTCGTTCGCTTCGAGGAGAAGGCCGACGATCTCGCCGAGATCGACGGGCGGCATTGGCGCGTGTTCGAACGTCACCGGAAGGACGCGGTCCCAGTCCTCGTGGAAACTGAGGGCGATGGCGCGCAGGTGGCGCTCGGTGAGCCCGAGGGTGAAGGCCCGGAGGAGCGCGGTGGCCACCTCCGGGTTACCGCCGCCGTCGCGGAGGAGGTCTTCGAGGAAGGGCTGCCAGCGCTCTTCGAATGCGATTGAGGCGGCGACGGCCTCGCGCACGGCGATTTCAGGCGGGAGCCCGGCCTCGACTGGATAGAGGGAGAGGATGCGCTGAGCGAAGCTGTGGAGCGTTTGGATGGCGGCGGAGTCGATTTCGCCAAGGGCGTCAGCGCAGTGGGAGCGTTCATCCGGGGAGAGAGTCTCGTAGCTTTCGGCGCCGCGAGCCGCGAGGCCCAGCTCTAGCCGAACGCGGTCGCGGAGTTCGGCGGCGGCCGCATTCGTGAATGTAATTGCGGCGATCGCGCGCAGGGAGGCGCCACCCGCGACCAGGGCAACGACGCGCCGCACCAGTTCGTGGGTCTTGCCACTGCCGGCGCCGGCCTCGACGAAGAGTGTCGCCGCCGTGCGCGTGCGGATGATCTGGCGATCGGCCTCGTCCGCCGTGGTGTGATCAGCCAGCATCGGGCGCTCCTTGTGGTTGGGCGGCGGGCCCGCCGGAGAGACCGACGTAGGGCGCGAGGCCGGGCGTGCCTTTGTATTCTTCCCAGGCCCGCAGGCGGTCGCCGCCGGAGCAGACGCGGTCGAAGTCGCAGTAGCGGCAGTTGTCGTAGGACGACGGGCGGCCGGAGCGTTTGCCAGGCACGGGAGGGAAGAGCCCGGCGTCGGCGGTCCGGGCGAGGACGCCGAGCGTAGTGCGCAGCCCGGCTTCGTCTTCAGGCGTGAGGCTGTAACCGATCCGTCCGAAGCGTTCACGTTCGCTCACGAACCAGTAGTGGGACTCAACCGGCGTATCAGCCTGGCCGAGCGCCTGGCGAGCGGCGAGTGCGTAAATCGGGAGCTGGAGGGCGCGGCCACCGTTGAGGTGGTCCCCAGCCCCGTCGATGGATTTGAAGTCGTCCGCGCGCCCGGTCTTGTAGTCATAGACGATGAGGGAGCCATCCGGCCGGCGGTCCACGCGGTCGATGCGGCCAGCGAAGCGGACGCTGCTTGTCTCGCCCAGGTCGATGGTGACGGGCCGCCAGGAGTCGCCGGGGACTGCCTCGCGATCTGGCGAGCGAAAGGCGCGCTCGGCGGCGAAGAAGCTGGCCCCGGTCTCGGCGCGGACATCGTTGTCGGATTCGAGGAAGAGGGTAAGGTCCCGGCGGATGCGGGCCTGGTCGATGCGCCAGAGGAGCTCGGCGCCGGTCACGCCGCGCGCGTTGGCCCGGGCGCATTCCTCGCCGCCGATCTCGAGGAGCCGGTCGCGATCGGCGCGGGTCCACTTCTCGCCCGGCCCGGGGCGGCGGCCATTGGCATGGACTTCGGAAAGGAAGCGTTCGAGCGAATCGTGGATGACGTTGCCGCGGTCGGCGCCGGAGATGCGATTGAGGTCCTCGGGGCGTTCGGTCGTCTTCACGCGGACCACGTCTTTGAGGAAGTAGCGGAAGCCGCAGGTCGCGAACGTTTCAAGCGAGGTGGGGGAGTAGACGCGTGACTCATCAAGGGCCGCCGCCTGGCTGACACCGCCGGCAAACGGGGAGAGGGAATCGGCCGGCATGTGGAAGCGCCGCGACCAGCGGGGCAGGCGGGCGGTGGCGGCTTCGAACCCGCGCCCGAGGGCCGTTTCGGCGGTGAGAAAGTGTCGCTCGGGGTGGGCCGCGGAGCGCAGGGAGCGCAACTCCCACTCCTGGAGTGATGCCCCTTCGAGGGAGGCTGAGGCGAGGGCGGCTTCGAACGAGGCGACGGATGTGAGCCACGGACGGGGCCCGAGGCGCAAAAACTCCTCGCTCGAGAGTTCCCCATTGGCGGCGGGCGGGGGGAACTCGAGGAGCGACGCGGATTCGAGCAGCCAGCGTGAGGGGAGCTGCCTAGCCTGCGCACGAAGGCTCGACTGGGCGAAACAGAGCGTGCGCCGAGGGGCGGAAGCAAGGGCCGCCAGGTAGTCCTCGCGGGAATCGATGCGCCGGGACTCGCGCTGGGGAAGGCCCGCGGCGCCGCGTTCAACGTCCGGCAGGACGGCGTCCTCGCGGGCGGCCGGGGGCATGGCACCCTCAACCATGCCGGCGACGAAGACGTGGTCGAAGGTCATGCCGCGGGCGTTGTTGATGGAACCACAGAA
>JANXYE010000255.1 GCA_025350285.1 Chloroflexota bacterium | reverse complement strand
CAACCACCTTCGTCTCTCACTGGCGGCGCCTACGGCGCGAGGCGGGCCTAATGCGGCTTCGGACGATTGTGAGCTGCCCACTGGGGAGCGACGCCAGAGGGGTGGCGCTGGCCGCGGCCGCCGACGCGGTCGCGATTTCGGTGCTCGACGCCAGCGCCGAGAGCCGTGCGGCGGCAGTCACCGCGAGGGATGCCGCCATAGTCGCGGGCAAGGGCCTCCTGGCCTGGGTCAACCATCCGCGCACACGGCAACTCCGTGACGACCTCGACGCGCTTGTCGGCCCAGGGCTCGGGGCGGTGCTCCTGCCCCACGCCGTCGAGCCGCAGGATGTGCGCGACGCGGCCGTGCTCTTGCGCGAGTTTGAGTACACGCGCGGGATGGAGCCCGGCTGCATCGCCCTGTTTCCGGTTATCGATACGGCCCGCGGGCTGCTGCGGGCGGCGGAGATCGCGGCGGCGGCTCCTCGGGTTGGCGGGCTAGTCTTCGACAGCGCGGCTTACGCGGCCGACACCGGTGCACGCGACGAGGAGCATGGTCCACGTCTTGCCTATGCCCGGGGGCTTGTTGTCGCGGCCGCCCGGGCGGTCGATGGCTTACCGCTCGTGAAAGCGAACGCGTTCGAACTCGGACAGCTCGCGAACGACGGGTTCGCGGGGGTCATCCTCGCGGATGCGGTGATGGCTGGTGCGGCGAACGGCGCGTTCACGCCGACGCCTGCCGAGGTCCAGCGGGCGCGAGCAGCCATCGCGGCCTACGAGGGGGCGAAGGCCGCGGGCGAATGGGTTGGACGCCTGGGTTGCCTCGTGGTCGATGCGAGCGCCGCGCGCAAGGCGCGGCAAACCATCGAACAGGCTGGGGCCTGAGCCGCAATGCGTGAAGAAGACCCCACGGGGTCAGTGTCAGCGCTCAGGCCACGTGAGTTGCGGATTGCCTCGCAGGGCGGGACCTACCGCGTCGAAGTAGAGAGCGCCGGACACGCCTGGGTGCTCGACGAGCCGGCCGCCGACGGTGGGACGGATGCGGGGCCGACGCCCGTCGAGACGTTCCTCGGCGGGCTGCTTTCCTGCCTGACCATCTCGTTCCAGTTCTCCGCCCGGCGCAAGGGCATCGCCATCGATCGGATTGAAGGCTGGATAGCCGCGAATGAGACGCGTTACATCGAGCAGATCGCGGTTGAACTCCAGGTCTGGAGCCCGGCGCCGGAAGAGCAGGTGCGGGAATTGCTCTCACGGGCGGAACGGGGCTGTTTCGTCAGCAACGTGCTGAAGCCAGAGATCGCGTACACGATCGAACTCGCGGTCTATCCGTCGGAAACGGCGTAGCGCACGGTCGCTGGGGTATGCCGGGGACGAAGGCGCCAGTCATCCGGCAGCCATTCCAGGCCAGGTGACCTGTTGCCGTTCTGGGCCTACGGTGGCTTCTCGGGAAACCACCTCTACCGGCCCGGAAACGACCCGGCGGAGGACGAGAACCTCGTGGGCTCGCCACTGGAACGCGAAGCGGCGGACAAGCTGCGTTAGGCCCTGAAGGATCTTGAGGCGCCGGAGGACCAGTTTGTGCGGCTGGGGATGCGCTGAGAGCCGTTATACTGGGCCGCTGAAGCGCTACTCGTTCGTGGTGGTTATCGACAAGGAGCCGGAAGATCCCGGCTACTTCGCCTACAGCCCGAGTCTGCGTGGCTGCTTCAGCAACGGGGACACGATTGAGGAGACGAGGGCGAACATGCGCGAGGCGCTCGATCAGCACGTCGAGACGATGCTCGAAGACGGCGTTCCGATCCCGCAGGACTACGTGTTCTACGTCGAAGAGTTGGCGCTGGGCGTCCCGGCGTGAGCCGGTTGCCTCAGGTATCAGCGAACGAGCTGGTGTAGTGAATCACCATTGGCTTGCGCTTGAAGTCGGCTGCGCGCCGGCCTCGCGCGGTTCCTGCGGGCCGGGGTGACCGTCAGATTTTTGCGGAGGCTCAAGCATGGCGCGGAGACAACGAACCGCTCGTTGTCACTCGCGGCCAGGATTGGCATCGCGAATCAAGAGGCACGCAAGCGCCAATCCTAGCCGCGACGGATACGGAGCGGTCTTGGGGGAGCCCGCAGCCAGGCGGCCGGCGCCAGGTCGGTACCTACTCATCGCGCAAAAATCTGACGCACACCCAGCCCGGTAAGCCCGAAGAGCTTTCGTAGCCGAGCGCCGCTCCGTCTCCCTCGCGGTACTGATGAGCGGATCTCCGTCTGCGCTCTCACCGCCTCAGCGGTAGACGCCAGCGCGTGACGCTTCGTTCACGCCACGCTTGTGCACGACGACCCGCCCGTGCGCCGTCACCTGGCAGCCCAGCCGCACCCCCGGCTCGATCTCTCCGTCCCGGCCGCGGCCGATAGAGAGGGCGTTCGCTTCCAGTGGGCTCATCTCCGAAAGGTTCTCGGCGCCCTCTTCGACTTCGACCCAGCAGAGCGTGCACATGCCCACGCCGCCGCAGATGGTCGGCCACGAATAGCCCATTCGCTCAGCCCCATCAAGCAGCGTCTCGCCCTCGAGCAGGTCAAGTTCGATGCCAGCCGGGTTGACGCGGAGAGTGGCCACAGCTTCGATACTACCCGATCCAGGCAACCGGCGGCGGTGCAAGTCAAAATCATGCCTTCGAGTGTGCAAACCGGGCTCCCCTTCTCCCGTCCTTCCCGGGAAGGATCGGGAGAAGGCGCTGGGGGATGAGGGCTACACTTGCTGGCTGTCCGAACCGTGCGCCACGCGGAACCGTCTGCTAAAGTTCCGCGACACTTTCGCATTTTCGAGGAGGCCCAGTTGCCCGAGTCTTCGCTTCCCGTCGAGTTCCTGTTCAGTATCGATGTCGATACATCCGCCCCCACCATGATTTCCGGCGCGCCACAGGGCAATCGCTACATCGTTTCCGTCCCCGGCGGCACGTTCGAAGGCCCGAAGATGAAGGGTACCGTTGTCCCGAACTCTGGCGGCGACTGGCTGACGCTCCGCGCGGACGGTAGCGCGAAGCTCGACGTCCGCCTGACGCTTCAGACCGACGATGGCGCCCACATCCTGATGTCGTACAACGGCATCCTCGTCAACGGCGCGAGCGGGCCCAGCATCCGCAGCGCGCCCCTCTTCGAAACCGGCGCCGAGAAGTACACCTGGCTCAACCTCGTCCAGGCGGTCGGCATCGGCGCTCCTCGCGCGAACGGCGTGAAGTACGACATCTACGCCCTGAGCTAGGGCGGCGAACCCTACCAGCTATCCGGTTCAAGGGAGGATCGCCTTATGCAGGCTCTCGACGATCTTGTCGTCCTCGACCTTTCCCAGCACGTTGCCGCGCCCTATGCGACCAAACTGATGGCCGACTACGGCGCCGATGTCATCAAGGTGGAGCGGCCCGGCGTTGGCGACGTCGCCCGCTCGTTCGGCCCGTTCCTCGGCGGCGAACCAGACCCTGAGAAGAGCGGCCTCTTCTTCTTCCTCAACACGAATAAGCGCTCCGTCGCGCTCGACTTAAAGAGCCCCGACGGCAGGGCAGCCGTTGCCGCCTTGGCGAGGAAAGCCGACGCTATCGTCGAAAGCTTCAAGCCGGGCACAATGGAGCGGCTCGGGATGGGCTGGGATGTGCTGCACCTCCTGAACCCCCATCTCTCGCTCATCTCCGTCTCAAACTTCGGACAGACGGGCCCCTACCGCGATTACCGGCTCACCGAGGTCTCCCTGTACGGCTTCGCTGGCGAGATGTACTCGATGGGCCTCACCCACCGGGAGCCGACGAAGATGGCCGGCACGGCCGCGCTCTTCGAATCGGGCGCCGCCATCGCTCCCGCGCTGCTCGGGAGCATCCTCGGCAACGCGCTCAATGGCGAGGGCCAACACGTCGATATCTCGCTCGCCGAAACGCACGCGGGCGGCGTTGATCGGCGTCATGCCACCGCCATCGGCTATCAGTTCAGCGGACGAAAGACGCTGCGCGTGGCCGGCGGGGCGAGCGGCATGCCCCAGGGCATCTACCCCTGTGCCGATGGCTACGTCGATTTCACGAACGCGGCCCTCCGCCCCGACCGGATCGCGGACATGCTCGGGCACGCCGACTGGCTCAACGACCCTATCTACCAGGACCCGCAGGCGCGGTTCAACGCGGAGGTACTCGAAGCCTGGAACGCCAACTTCTTCGTCTGGTGCCTTGAGCGCACGAAACGCGAAATCTGGGCCGAAGCACGGCGCGCCAAGGTCATGTGCGGCCCGATGTTCACGACCCAGGATCTCTACGAAGACGACCATTTCCGCGGACGCGGCTTCTGGCACACGGCGGACCATCCGGCGATGGGCGCAGTCGAGTTTCCCGGGCGGCCGTTCATCATGCAGGAGGGCGGCTGGCAGTTGCGCCGCCCCGCGCCCACGCTCGGCCAGCATACGGCAGAGGTGCTTGCCGAAACGAGCCTGCCAGCAACGCTCGTCGCGCGCCTCGTGGCCGCCGCTGGAGGTGCGAAATGAGCCAGAAAAAACCGCTCGAAGGCGTCCGCGTGCTTGACCTCTGCGTCGTCTGGGCAGGGCCGTTCGCGACTATGCTCATGGGTGACCTTGGCGCCGAGATCATCAAGATCGAGAACCCCTACGTCTTCCAGCCGATGACCCGCGGGGCCATCGCCCGGCCGCCAGAGTTCCTGTTGAAAGCTTCCGCGGCGTGGGCGGGCGGGTACCCCCACAACGTCCCCGGGGACCGGCCCTGGAACTACAACCCGACCTTCGTGAGCCTCTACCGCAACAAGAAGAGCTTCACGACCGACATCCGCACGCCCGAAGGCCGCGACGTCCTCCGCCGCCTCGTCGAAGTATCCGATGTGGTCTACGAGAACAACGCCACCGGCACGATGGAGAAGCTTGGCGTCACCTACGACTGGCTGAAGTCCGTCAATCCGAAGATCATCTTCCTTCGCGTCCCGGCCTACGGCAGCACCGGGCCGTACTACAACGCCCGCGCCCTCGGCGTGCACCTCGAAGCTGTGATGGGCCATTCGCTGCTGCGCGGCTACGAAGACGAAGACGCGAGCGCCAACACCGCGATCTTCTCTGGCGACTATATGGCCGGAGCGCAGGGCGCGTTCGCGGTGATGACCGCGCTCTGGCACCGCAAGCGCACGGGGAACGGCCAGCTCATCGAGATTGGCCAGGCCGAGAACGCCTCGGCGATGTTCACCCAGGCGATAATGGACTATTGCCTCAACCGCAACGTGCAGGGCACCATCGGCAATCGCGACGTCCACGGCCGCGCCCCCTGCGGGGTCTACCCGGCGCAGTCGCCTGGCACGGCCGAAACGTCGGACGACCACTGGATCGCCATCCACGTCGAGAACGACGAGCAGTGGAAAGCGTTCCGCGAGGCCATGGGCAGTCCCGCCTGGGCCGCGGACCCGCGCTTCGACACGAACGCCGGCCGCAACGAGCACTACCAGGAGATCGACCGCGGCATCGCCTCCTGGTCGAAGGAACTCGACGACTACGCGATGATGCACGACCTCCAGGCACGCGGCATCGCCGCCGCCCCGGTGCTCGAAGCCTCACGCATGTACGACGACCCTCATTTGCGGTCGCGCGGCTTCTTCCGCGAGCAGCGCATCGAAAATGGGGAAACCTACGAGTTCGCCGGACCTGTCTGGAACTTCGGCGGCACCCCGGTGACGTTCGACCAGGGCCCCGTCGCCCTCGGCGAGCACAACGAATACGTCTACCGCGAGGTGCTGAAGGTGACCGACGCCGAATACGAAAAGTACCGCGAACTCGGCTGGATCACGATGGACTACGACAAGAGCGTGCCCTGACGAGTGAACGTCGAATTCGACGACGACCGGCTGTTGGAGTGCTACCAGAGCAGTTCCCGCGCGTCGCGCGTGGGGCCCGTGGTCGGACGAGCGTACCTCCGCGAGGTGGAGCGCCTTCTGCCGGCGAAGTCGATGCCGGAGCTAG
>JANXYE010000506.1 GCA_025350285.1 Chloroflexota bacterium | reverse complement strand
GCCAGGTTCAGAGATCACGATGCGTCATTCGTTATTGTCGAGTTGGACGAAAATTGGGGCCTTTATCAACACCCTGTTAAGGCCTTCTCATAGAAGAGGGGTCGGGGGTGAGGGCTAAAACTCCTGGCGGCCCTCGAAGGCGCGGGCGAGGGTCAGATCATCCGTGTATTCGAGGTCGGCGCCCGAGGGCAGTCCTCGGGCCAGCCGGGTGACGCGCACCCCCAGGGGGCCGAGCAGCCGGTGCACATACATCGCCGTCGCCTCGCCCTCCAGGCTCGGGTTCGTCGCCATGATGACTTCGGTCACGTTTCCGCCGCCGATGCGGGCGAGCAGCTCTTTCAGGCGAATGTGCTCGGGCCCGACGCCGTCCATCGGGTTCAGGACGCCGTGGAGGACGTGGTACTTTCCTCGAAACGCCGCTGTGCGCTCCATCGAGAGGATATCCAGCGCCTGTTCGACGACACAGATGAGCGCCCCGTCACGCCGCTCATCCAGGCAGTACGAACAGGGGTCGCTTTCGGTGATATTCATGCAGATGGAGCACATCCGGATACGCTGCTTCACATCGCGGATGGCCCCGGCGAGCAGTTCCGCCTCGTGCTCCGGAACGCGCAGGATGTGATAGGCCAACCGCTGGGCCGACTTTGGACCGATCCCTGGCAGCCGGTGAAACGCCTCGATAAGGCGCGTAATCGGTTCCGGTGGGCCGGCGGCGCCTTCAGCCATCGGAGGTTAGCCGAGCCCGAGGCCGGGCGGCAGGTTCAGTCCGCCCGTAATCGCGCTGAAGGACTTCTGCTGCATCTCGTTCGCCCGCTCGGCGGCGTTCTCGATGGCCGCCATAATGAGGTCCTGGAGCATATCGACATCCTCCGGGTCCACGACCTCCGGGCTGATCTTGATGCCGCTAATCTTGTGGTCGCCGGACATCGTCACGGTCACCGCGCCACCACCGGCGGTCCCTTCGACGATCGCGCTCTGCAACTCCTCCTGGGCTTTCGCGAACATCTCCTGGGCTGCCGCTAGTGGGTTGCCCGCCCCTCCACCGCCGCCGAGGCCGGGCAACCCGGCTCCTCCGCCCGCTCCGCCGCCGCCATGGCGCATGTACCGGTTCCTGCCACTTGCTTTTGCCATTGGCTCATCATCCTTTATCTACGGGTTTCGCGCCGAGTTCCACCGCGGTTTTGACGAGATGCCCGCTGCGCGCGGCGCGTTGCTGACCCGGTTGCCGTTCAGAAAGCTTGAGCTTCACAACGACCGGCCGGCCAAGTATCGCCTCAGCGTTGCGTTGAAGCACCGGCAGCCCTTCGTTCTCAAGGGCGGTGAGGTGGAATTCGTAAAACACGCCGATCTCGACGAGCGAGTCGCTGATACTGATGACCTCACAAGAACCGTTCAGCTTGGCCGCAATCTTCTGGTCTTCGAGCTTCGCTCGCTCGTACAGATCCTTGAGAAATCGTTCCTCGGTCGTGAGGGTTCGATCGTCCGGGCGTGGCCCCGAGTTCGCCGCGCCTCGCGTTTGACCAGCAGCCGGCGGCCGCGTGGCGACGCCCCCCGCGACGGGCGCCGGGGCATGCGTCACGGGCCCAACAGGCCCGAGGATCGCCGCCGCACACGCAACCTCCAACGGGATGGGGCTCCCCGGATCCAACCGGAAGTCCGCCCTCGCCAGTTCACTGATGGCCGCGACGATCGGCGCCGGTCCCTTACGGCCGCGGAGCACCGCTTCGGCGAGCGCGCGGTTCGGCGAATCCTCGCGTGGCGCATCCCGCAGCACCTGCGGCAAGACTTCTCGCAGGACATCGATCGTTTCCCTTGTGAAGCGCGCGATGTTCACGCCGTCGTCCGCGACGCTCCGCGCGATATCGAGCGCGCTCCCGAGCTCCCCCTCCAGGATCGCCGCCGCCAACGTCTCGCTGCGCGGGTCGTGCACAAGGCCCAGCGCCTCAAGCACTTCCTCGGCGGACGGCGCGGCGCCGTAGCGGGCGACCACCTGTTCGAGCATCGTGATCGCGTCGCGAGCTCCACCTCGGGACTGGATCGAGATCTGGAGCAAGCCCTGCTCCGGGATGGCGAAGCCTTCTTCAGCGGCGATGTGCCGGAGGCGTCCGACGAGGGCGTCGTTCGGGAGCCGGCGGAAGTCGTAGCGCTGGCAGCGCGAGATGATGGTCGCTGGCACGGCGTGCGATTCGGTCGTCGCGAGGATGAAAATGGCGTGCGGCGGAGGCTCCTCAAGCGTCTTCAAGAGCGCATTAAAGGCTGGCGTCGTGAGCATATGCACTTCGTCGAGCAGGTAGACCTTGCGCGTCAGGTCGCTCGGCGCGAAGGCGATCTTGTCGCGTAGTTCCTTGATGTCGTCGATCCCGCGGTTGCTCGCCGCGTCCAGCTCGATAAGGTCGAGCGCGTTGCCGCGGTTGATCGCCTTGCACGGCTCACAAGCGTTGCAGGGCTCGCCCTTCTGCAGGTTCAGACAATTGACGGCCCTCGCCAGGATGCGTGCGGTCGTCGTTTTTCCCGTGCCGCGCGGGCCGCAGAACAGATAAGCGTGGGCCACCTGGCCGCTCGCGAGGGCGTTGCGCAGCGTCGTCACGATGTGGTCCTGCCCGGCCACTTCGTCGAAACCACGCGGACGCCATTTTCCGTAAAGCACGCCAGCCTCGGGGGAAGTTCAGAGTGACGAAGGCTGAGGATTCAGCTCCCGCCGCAAGTCCACTATAGAACAGATGTGCAGCACGTTCGACCCGGCCCGCTGTCGATGCTCAATGGTGGTGCACGACGCCGAGTTCGACGAGGTAGTGCTCCTCCCGCTCCCGCATCCGCTTCTCCTCTGGCGGGTTATCGATATGGTCGTACCCGCGCAGGTGGAGGATACCGTGCACGAGCAGGTGCGCCACCTCCGCGTCGAGACCGTGGCCGACCTCGGCCGCCTGGCGGATGGCCGTCGGAAGCGCGATCGCTATGTCGCCCAGGTGGGCGGCGCCACCGGCCGCCGCGATGAATTCCTGGTCGTCGCTATCCGGGAACGAAAGCACGTCCGTGGGCTCATCGATGCCGAGGAACTGCAGGTTCAGCCGCCGCACCTCCTCGTCGCCCGTGACGAGGATCGAGAGCGAGGTGCCCGCCGGGACGGACTCGCCGGCCATCACCTGCTGGGCCAGCGGCACGAGCGCGGACGTGTCGAGCTGGGCAGCCGCGACCGCGACTTCGAGCGAAACGTCGTAGGCGCGGGGGCTACTTCGTGGCAAAGATCGTCACCGCGTGTTCCGCCGCCGATATCAGGGGCATTGGGACGATGCCGAACACGAGCACGCCTACTACGGCGGCGCTCAGGGAGAGACCGATGGCGGGGCTCGTGCGCAGCTTGCCCGTCTCCTCGCTGGCGCCCAGGAACATCTGGCGGGCCACACTCAGGTAGTAAAACGCCGAAACGAGGCTGCTGAGAACGCCGATAATCACCAGCCAGAGCAAGTCCGCCCGGATACCGGCGTTGAAGATGTACATTTTCGCCCAGAACCCGGCGGTCGGCGGGATACCGGTGAGCGAGACGAGGCAGAACGCGAGCCCGGCGGCGAGGAACGGCGAGCGCTGCCAGAGCCCGGCGTAGTCCTTAATCTGGTCCGACCCAATCTTCTGCGAGATAGCGATGATCGCGACGAACGCACCCAGGTTCGTGAACGCATAGGTAGCGAGGAACAACAGGACGGCGCTCGCGCCCAAAGTGAATTCGTGGCCGGAGACGGAAATCGCCGCCAGCCCGACCATGAAATTCCCAGCCTGCGCGATAGACGAGTACCCGAGCATCCGCTTGATGTCCGTCTGGACGATGGCCATCAGGTTGCCGAGGATCATCGATGCGGCCGCGAGCACGGCGAAGATCATCGACCAATCGTCGCTCACCACGTCAGCGCGGAAGGCCTCGAAGAAGATGCGCAGGACGACCGCGAATGCGGCCGCTTTCGAACCTACCGAGAGGAACGCCGTCACAGGCGTGGGAGCACCCTGGTACACGTCCGGCACCCACATCTGGAACGGAACGACGGCCATCTTGAAGCCGAAGCCCGCTATCAGCAGGACCATGGCGACAATCAGCAGCGACCGGTTCGCCGCGCCCTCGTTCGCTACGAACGTCGCGATCTCGGGCAGGAGCGTACTTCCGCTTACGCCGTAGAGTAGCGCCATCCCGTACAGCAGCAGCGCCGAAGCAATCGCCCCGAGCATGAGGTATTTCAGCCCGGCTTCGCTTGATCGTGCGTCCTTGCCCCAGCCGGCCAGGATGTACTGCGGTATGGAAGAGATTTCGAGGGCCACGAAGATGGTGATCAGGTCCCGGGCGGCGGAGAGGAACATGAGGCCCGAGCAGGTGATCAGGACGAGCATGTAGTACTCGCCCTGGCCCCGGCCTTCGCGATTCACCCAGTCGATAGAGGCGAGCACGACCGTCACCGTGATTCCAGCGAACAAGTAGTAGAAGAAGACCGCATAGCGGTCGAGCGAGAGTGTCCCGCCGAAGGCTGACTGGTAGTCGTCGCGGACGACCCAGCTCGTCGTCCAAAGCGCGGAGGCGATCAGACCGGCGATTGCGATGAAGGGCATGATGCGGCGGTGGTCCGGCAGTAGCGCGTCCACGAGGAGGATAATCGCGGCGGCAACCAGGACAGCAAGCTGTGGGCCAACGAGATCGAGGCCGTTCATGCGTTCAACCTCTGCATAATCTGGTCAACGGCGGGTCCCATTTTGTCCATCATCAAGGCGGGGTAGACCCCAAGAATAACGACCAGCGTCCCAAGGCCCAGCGCGACCGAGTGTTCCCACCACTGCGTCTGGTCCGTGAGGCCGTCCCACTCGTGGCGAACCGGCCCGAAGACCGTGCGCTGGAGCGTCCAGAGCACGTATCCGGCCGAGAGCACGACGCCGAATATCGCCATCAGGACGGCCCATTCGTAGCGCTGGAAGCTGCCGAGGAAGACGGTCACCTCGGCGATGAAACCGCCGAGCGCTGGCAGGCCGAGGCTCGCGAAGCCAGCGAACACCATGCCTGTCGTGATCAAGGGCATCTGGCGGGCGAGGCCGCCGAGCCTCGAAATCTCGCGCGTGTGGGTGCGCTCGTACATCAGGCCCACCATACAGAAGAGCATGCCCGTGATGACGCCGTGCGCGAGCATCTGGTAGTTGGCGCCCATAATGCTCGTCTTGCCGAGGGCGCCGATGCCGAGTAGAACGATGCCCATGTGGCTTACCGACGAGTAGGCGATGAGCCGCTTCAGGTCGGTCTGGCGCAACGTAATGAACGCGCCGTAGAGGACGCTGATGGCGCCAATGGCAACAAACCAGATGCTGAAGTCATCCGCCGGCCCTGGTAAAATCGTCACGCACATGCGGATGATGCCGTAGCCGCCCATCTTCAGGAGCACGCCGGCGAGCATCACCGAGACGGCCGTCGGCGCGTCGCTGTGGGCGTCTGGAAGCCAGGTGTGGAACGGCACAATCGGCAGCTTCACGGCGAAGCCAATAAAGAGGAACAGGAACACCCAGCGAACCGGTAAGACCGTATCGCCAAACGACGCCTGTCCGAGTTGCACGATATCAAACGTCCCGGCATCGAAAGCCAACACGAGGATACCGACCAGCATGAACGCCGACCCAGCGATTGTGTAGAGCACGAACTTCGTCGCCGAGTACTCCTTGCGGCCGGAGCCCCAGATGGCTATCAGCAAGAACATTGGAAAAAGCTCGAGTTCCCAGAACAGGAAGAAGAGCATGAAGTCAAGCGAAATGAAGACACCGAGCACGCTGGTGCTGAGTATCATCAGCATCGCGTAG
>JANXYE010000212.1 GCA_025350285.1 Chloroflexota bacterium | reverse complement strand
CCGAGCTGTTCCTGGGCGGCGCGAATCGGGAAGAATCCGCGGTCATCTGTTTCGGCCAGCGCGCACGCCGCAACAACTTCCTTCCACAGGTCCCTTTTCCTGGTGCCCGTGACGGCACGATAGTAGGCCTCACGATGAGATTGCTCCGCGCGTTCGGACGCCTGCCGCATCCCCTCCAGCACGTCTGCGTCTTCAATCGTCCGACGATCATCGTCGAGCGCGACGCGTGCCGCGTACAAGGTGAGCAGGTGCGTGTAGTGCGGAAAACCCTGAGACACAGACAGAATCCGCTCGCGCGGCGCATCCGAAGCCAGGCCGAAGCCTGCTTCGGTCAGGCCCACCGACACAATCTCACCGAGTTCGTCGTCCGGCATGCGCGGAAGGGGAATTTGCCGCAGACAACGCTCCACAGATGCGTGCGATAGGATGAGCGCGTCGATATCTTGCGCCACGCCAACGAGGATGACCGTTGCGGCGGCCCCTCGGTCCGAAAGAGACTTAACGAAATCAGCGAAGGCTGCGGTTTGTGCTCGCGGCAACCGGTCGAACTCGTCGAAGATGAGCACGACGTACGGCGGGAGCTCCGAGATCATTGCCGCCGCGTCGTCCGGCTGGAGCAGCGTTTCGTCTCCTGGAAGCCGGGAGGCGACGTCGATAACGACATTACGCTCGCGCTCGCCGAAACCAACCATAGGTTCGGCGTGAACAAGCGAAAGTTGGAGAGCGCCGACGGATCTGCGGAGGACGGAGCCAAACGAATCCGTCTCGCCGCAGTTGATCCTCGAAATGCCAACCACGCCCGCGAGGAACTCCTTAGCAATCGATGCGAGTGAGGTCTTGCCGACGCCCCGTTCGCCAAAGATGGTGGCGTGCAAGCCCGGTGTCCGCACCGTGTCAACGACCTCCCGAAGTTGCTGTCTCCTGCCGAGGAAGAAGCGCGCTTGATTGATCGGTGAGTGGGGGCTGAAGGCGGTGTTGAGCGCACGCTCAACATCGGGGGCCGATGGATGCATAGCCAAATACTCCTGGACACCAGCAAAGTTACTTTATTAAAAGAGGTGGTTACTGTATAGATCGGCAGACGGCGCGCCACCTGAGTAACACCCGTGTCACGAGGAGCCTCATGGACGCCCTTCCGCCCGACGACACCCTCGCCATCCAGCAGCTCTACGCCCGCTACAACCACGCCATCCACCGCGGCGACGGCGCCGCCTGGGCCGCCTGCTTCACCCCGGACGCGACCTTTTCGAACGCGCGCGAGAGCGTGGCCGGCGCCAAAGCCCTGGCCGCCTACGCAGACGACTTTTCGAAGAGCGCGAACGCGCGCTACTGGATCGACAACCTGGTCCTCGAAGCCGCGCCCGGCGGAGCGAGCGGGACCTGCTACCTCGCGCTTTACCACGTGGTCGCCGTCCCGGAGCGGCTGGCTCCGCGGCTCACGGGCATCTACACGGATACGTTGACGCGCTTCGAAGGCGAGTGGCGCTTCAGGAGCCGGCATATCGCGCGCGACTGACACGGGTGGCCGGGAGCGTCTGAAGCCTCGGGCGATGCTCAAGAGCTTACGGCGATAGGGCGGACGGAGCCGCCCGGCTCCTATTCGTCCACGATGACGTGCGCGATCGCCTGCTCCATGTTCGCCCCGTCCGCGATCATCCGGCGATAGTCGCCCAGTTCGCGCGGGCGGTTGAACGAGACGGCGGCGGCCAACCGTCCGTTCCGCCCGTACAACCCCACGAACTGGCCCTCTTCCAGCGACCCGTGCTTGATCACGAGGTCGTCGTCGGCCGTGGCGTGCCCGACGTACATGATGCTCAGGTCGAACTGGTCCGACCAGACGTACGGGACCGGCGCGTACGGCTTCGCCTTCTCCGGCCCGCCGACGATGTTGCGGGCGGCGGCCATGCCCTGTTCCACCGCGCAGGTCCAGTGCTCGACGCGCATCTCTTCGCCGTAGAGCGGGTTGTACCAGCGGCAAACATCGCCCGCCGCGTAAACGCCGGCCGCGCTTGTCTGGAGATAGGCGTCGCAGACGACGCCGTCGTTCAGCGCGATCCCCGAACTTTCAAGCCAGCCCGTCTCCGGTCGCACGCCGATGCCCACGATCACGAGGTCGGCCTCGACGGAGGAGCCATCCGAGATCAATACCCGCTCGACGCGCCCATCGCCTTCGAAGCCCGCCACCGTCAGGCCCATGCGCATCTCCGCGCCCTCGTCTCGCAGCCTCCGCCCGGCGACTTCGCCGACCCTGGCCCCGAGGGCGCGCTCGAGCGGCTGCGAAAGCGGCTCCACGATCGTGACATCGAGCCCGCGCTGGAGCGCGGCGGCCGCTACTTCGGCGCCGATAAAGCCTGCTCCGACGACGACCGTTCGCGCCCCTTTCCGCATCCGGTCGCGGATGGCGATCGAGTCCTCAATCGTGCGCAGGGTGAAAATGCCATCGAGCTTCGGCGTCCCCGGGATGGTCCGTGGCGAGGCCCCCGTGGCGATGATCAGCGCGTCGTAGTCGACCGCCTGGCCATTATCAAGGGCAAGCCGCCGCGCGGCCGTATCGAGTCCTACGGCCCTGCGTCCGAGGCGCAGGTCCAGGTCCAGCTTGGCCAGTTCGGCATCCGTCACGAGCTGCGTGCGCGGCGCCTCCCAGGCCCCGAGGAGGATCTGCTTCGAAAGCGGCGGGCGGTCGTAGGGGAGATGGTTTTCGGCGCCGATGAGCGTCAGGCGGCCCTTGAATCCGGCCCGGCGGGCGGCCGTGGCGGCGCGGATACCCGCCAGCGAGGCTCCGGCGATGACGATGCTTTGTGGTTCAGCCATGCGCGTAGTGTAGCCGCGGGGAACTCGGGCGTGCGGCCGGTCTCGCGCTTCGGGTGGGCGTCAGATTTTTGCGTGGGTCTGGCGTGGCACGGGCGTGAACGAACCGCTCGTTCGCCACTCGCGGCTAGGATTGCCGCCCGCCGCCTCGGACCCACCTCGCCAATCCTGGCCGCGACGGATACGGAGCGGTCTTTGGGAGCCCCGCGGCGAGGCGGCCGGTACCAGGTCGGTGCCCACTCATCGTGCAAAAAATCTGGCGGGCACCCTCGCGCTTGGTGCCGATCGGACCGTGACCGCTCCTTCACCGTCGCGGTTCGTCGCGGCCCCGCTGAGCGGTTTCCTCGCGCATCAGCGCCGCCGTGCTCACGACTTGAACGTCCGGCATCGGGAAGTCCCGCAAGTTTTCAGTCACCACTACGGCGCCCACCGCGCGAGCGAGGGCGGCAATGAGAGCATCCGGGGTACGAAGCTGAATCCCGCGGCGGGCGAACCTGAAGCGATACTCGGCCGCGCCCATCGCGATAGCCCGGTCCATCTCCAGATAGCGGAGGCCCTCAATGAGGCTGTCCATGTCAGGACGGTTGCCAGGTAACCGCCCTGAGTAGTATTCGGTGACCACGACGAGGCACGTTGCCAGCTCGTCACCGTCCCGTCGTACACGGTCCAGGAACCAGAGCGCGTGATCTTGCTTCCGCTCGACGTCCACATGGAACGTCGTATCGGCGAGATAGAGCGTCATTGGCCGCGCGCCGCGGCGGGCGATGACGCTCCGTTTGCGGTCTCCGAACCAGCCCCGCGTTGGTCCCACTCGTTGCGAAGGTCGTGGACCCACTTCGCGGCACCTTCCGAGGTCTTCCACTCCTCCGGGACGTTGTCGTCCAGCGGCCCCGGCTGATGGGCGAGGACGGCGTCTATCGCCGCGCTCAATCGCTCCCGCCGCACCCATTCGGCCAGCAGAGAGGTGATCAGTTCGCTGCGCTTGCGGTTGCCGAGGCGGCCATCCGCTTCCTCAAGCAGCGCTTTCGGGAGCATCACGTGTGTGCGGACCATCGTTTCCACGGCTCACCTCCGTGGGCCGATGATAGCACACGCCTCCGCCCACGCCGATGGCGGGCGCGCCTGGACTACCGATTAGCACTCATTGACAGGGAGTGCTAATATCCCCCTTGCAATCTCTAACTCCTCTGAGAGGTACCTTCCCCTTATGTCCAAGCAGCTCCTGTTCGACGAAGAAGCTCGTCACTCCATGAAGCGCGGCATCGACGCCCTCGCCGATGCCGTCAAGATCACGCTTGGCCCCAAGGGCCGCAACGTGGTCCTCGATAAGAAGTTCGGCGCGCCCACCATTACGAACGACGGCGTGACGATCGCCAAGGACATCGAGCTGACGGACAGCTTCGAGAACATCGGCGCCCAGCTCGCCAAGGAAATCGCCTCCAAGACCAACGACATCGCCGGTGACGGCACCACCACCGCCACCGTGCTCGGCCAGGCGATCGTCCACGAAGGCCTTAAGAACGTCGCCGCCGGCGCCAACCCGATGGCCCTCAAGCGCGGCCTCGAAGCTGGCGCCGCCGCCATCGTTGAAGCGCTCAAGAAGCAGAGCATCAAGGTCACCGAGCAGAGCCAGATGGCCCAGGTCGCCTCGATCTCGGCCAACAACGACGCCTCCGTCGGCACGCTCATCGGCGAGTGCATGTCCAAGGTCGGCAAGGACGGCGTCATCACCGTCGAAGAGTCCAAGGGCATCGCCACGGAAGTCGAGTACGTCGATGGCATGGCCTTCGACCGCGGCTACATCAGCCCCTACTTCGTGACCAACCCGGAGCGCATGGAAGCCGTCATTGAGGATCCGTACATCCTTGTGACCGATAAGAAGCTTGGCTCCGTCTCGGAGATTCTGCCGCTGCTCGAGAAGATCCTGCAGGTGACGAAGAACATCGTCATCATCTGCGGCGATCTCGAAGGCGAAGCGCTCGCCACCCTCGCCGTGAACAAGCTGCGCGGCACGATCAACATCCTCGCCGTCAAGGCCCCGGGCTTCGGCGACCGCCAGAAGGACAACCTCGGCGACATTTCGACGCTCACCGGCGCCACGCTCGTCAGCGAAGAGATTGGCCGCACGCTCGAAAGCGTTGATGTCGCCGACCTTGGCCGCGCCCGCCGCGTCATCTCCACGAAAGAGGAGACCACGATTATCGAGGGCAAAGGCAAGAAGAAGGAGACCGACGCCCGCATCTCCCAGATCCGCGCGATGTTGGACGAAGCGAAGAGCGACTGGGACAAGGAAAAGGCGCAAGAACGCCTCGGCAAGCTCGCCGGTTCGGTCGCCGTCATCAAGGTCGGCGCCGCGACGGAAGTCGAACTCAAAGAGAAGAAGCACCGCGTGGAAGACGCCCTCAGCGCTACCCGCGCGGCCGTTGAAGAGGGTATCGTGCCCGGTGGCGGCGTGGCCCTCCTCGCCGTAATCCCGGCGCTCGACAAGCTGAAGCTTGAAGGCGACGAGGCGACCGGTATCCGCATCCTCAAGCGCGCCCTTGAAGAGCCCCTCCGCCGGATCGCGATCAACGCCGGCAAGGATGGCTCGGTCATCGTCGAAGAAGTGAAGAAGCTCAAGAAGGGCGAAGGCTACGACGCGGCCAAGGACGAATTCGGCAACATGGTCGAACGCGGCATCATCGACCCGGCGAAGGTCACCCGCTCGGCCGTCGAAAACGCCGTTTCGATCGCCGCCATGGTCCTCACCACCAACTGCCTCATCACCGATCGCCCGGAGCCGAACGCTGGCGGGATGCCCGGCGGCGGCGGGGGCATGTACTAGGACCCCCGCCGGGAAACCCTGCCCAGGGCCTCCCCGGCGGTCGAACCAACACCTGAAGGGGTGGGCGCTAGCGCCCACCCCGTCGTGATCTCCGCCAGGAGGGATTGCAGCCATGTTTACCGACAATGGCCACGACATCGATAGCGACGCGCTTGCCGAAGTGCTGGAACGGGCGGACATCCTCACCGTCGGCTTCTCGTTGTTTCCCGATAGGCTCCTCATCGACACGCGAGCCAACCAGTTCGATGGCCCGCTGGTGACGCTCGTCGGGCCGGTGGCGACGATCCAGGAGCGCTACCAGTGGCTCGGCCAGCACCGTGGGACCTTCGGCGCGCCGGAAGCATTCAGCTTCTTCGTCTGGCCGAAGACCGTGCGTAACCTGGTAGAGCGGGACGCTCTCGGGCAGATGCGCCAGCGGCTGGCCGCGACTTCGGCGGAGGCGGCTGACGCGTTCGATGTGCAGATCCACCGCCTCGTGCGGCTCGAACGGGACGAATTCGGCCAGGCAATCCGGGGCGAGGGCACGTGGAAGTCGTTGTGGCAGCGCCCCGGGGCGAGGGCCTGGTAGGGGTGGCCGTCAGGCTTTTGCCGCCGCTCGACCATGGCGCCGAGACGACGAACCGCTCGTTGTCACTCGCCAGCCAGGATTGGCATCGCGAATCAAGAAGCACCCAGGCGGCAATCCTGGCCGCGACGGATACGGAGCGGTCTTTGGGAGCCCGCGGCCGAGATGCGGTCGAACGGGGTTCCCTGCCGTTGTGCAAAAATCTGACGCCCACCCGCCTGGTAGGCCGTAGCCCCTCGGACACGGGCGATTGCGTATACTGAGCGCGAGGTTCGCCCGTGTCCGCGATCGCCACTCGCCCCACTTCAGTCTGCCCCGCCCCTGAATCCGGCGACCGGATGGACGCCGCCG
>JANXYE010000211.1 GCA_025350285.1 Chloroflexota bacterium | reverse complement strand
ACATCGGCGTCGGTCATGATAACTACTTTGTGGTAACGCAGCTTGGATACGTCGAAAGTTTCGCGAATGCCTGTCCCTAAGGCGGAGATCATCAACCGGATGGCCTCGTGGGCAAGCATCTTGTCTGGTCGGGCCTTCTCCACGTTCAGGATCTTGCCGAACAGCGGGAGGATAGCCTGAAACTTTCGATCCCTGCCTTGCTTGGCTGATCCACCCGCACTATCGCCCTCCACAATGAATATCTCGGCAAACTGAGGATCCCGCTCGGAGCAATCCGCCAGTTTCCCCGGCAAAGAGCCACTTTCGAGCGCGCTCTTACGCTGCACGAGGTCGCGAGCCTTGCGTGCGGCTTCCCGCGCGCGGGAGGCGGTGATGCACTTTTCGATGATCTTGCGGCCATCGTTCGGGTTCTCTTCCAGGTGCTGGGTGAGCGCATCGGCGACGACGCTCTGCACCTGGGCGGTCACTTCGGGGTTGCCCAGGCGTGTCTTCGTTTGGCCTTCGAACTGTGGTTCGGGCAGCTTTACGGAGATGACCGCGACAAGACCTTCGCGCACATCGTCGCCGCTCAGGTTCGGGTCCGAATCCTTGAGGATTTTCGCGCTGCGGGCATACTTATTCAGCACACTCGTAAGAGCGCTGCGAAAACCCGTGAGGTGGCTCCCGCCGTCGATCGTGTTGATCGAGTTCGCGAACGTGAAGACGGATTCGTTGTAGGTCTCGTTGTACTGAATGGCGAACTCGACGTTGTTTTCCTCGATCGCCCGGTCCACGTAAATCGGATCGAAGTTAATCGGGTCGCGCCCGCGGTTCAGGTGGCGCACGAAGCTCTTGATGCCGCCTTCGAAGTAGTAGTTCGTCTCGTTCCCGTCCCGTTCGTCGAACAGGTAGAACCAGACCCCCTTCGTGAGGTAGGCGTACTGGCGAAGGCGCTCGGCTTCGACCTTAAAGTCAAAATCGACACTTTCGAAGATCGAGACGTCGGGCTTGAAGCTTACGACCGTGCCGTGTTCTCGGCCCTCGGACGGGGCGGACACGAGTTCGCCCTGGGGGATGCCGCAGCGGTACTGCTGCCGGTAGATCTTGCCCTTGTGCTGCTCTCCCTGGGCTTCCGGGTCCGGGACGACTTCGACCCACAGATCTTCCGAAAGCGCGTTCACGACGCTCGCGCCGACGCCGTGGAGACCGCCGGACACTTTGTATCCGCCGCCGCCGAACTTGCCGCCGGCGTGGAGGACCGTCATGACCGTCTCGACCGCTGTCCTACCGGTCTGGCGCTGGATGTCCACCGGGATGCCGCGGCCGTTGTCGGTGACGGTGCACCAGCCGTTGGCCCGGATGATGACCTCGACACGGTCGCAGTAGCCAGCCATCGCCTCATCGACGGCGTTATCGACGAGCTCCTTGATGAGGTGGTGCAGGCCCGACTTATCGGTCGTGCCGATATACATGCCGGGGCGCCGGCGCACGGCTTCCAACCCTTCGAGCACCTGGATGTTTTCGGCCGTGTAGGTGGAGGAAGGGGGTGCGGAATTGGTAGCTGTGGTCATAAAACGAACATCAACCTCGGCGCGCGGGGTGGGGACGGAGAGGTTGGGGAAACCGCGCGGTTACTTAGACAGTTTAGCACATTTGGTCGCGCCGGGCGAATCTGGGGCAGGCCGCGTGGGGAGTGTGGCGGGCGGCTGAGCATCGGGCCGGCGTGGTATGATTGGGCCATGGAACGCGCGACGGCGGTCGATATCGGGACGTTGATTACGAGCGAACCGGACTTCCGGCTGGGGCGGCCGTTCATCGCTGGGACCCGTCGGAGCGTTGAATCGATCGCCGCCATGTACCGTCACGGGGAGACGCCGGAGGAGATTGCCGCGGCCCTGCCGGAAATCCCGCGAGCAAAAATTTTCGCTGCGTTGACGCATTACTTCGCGAACCAAGCTCAGATCGATTGCGACCTGCGAGAAGACGCCGAACTGTACCATTCCATGTACGCCGAAGCGGTCGCCAGGCGGGCGGGCAGTGCGGCCGGGTGATTTCGCTCTACCTGGACGAAGACTCCAAGCATTCGCAACTCATCTCCGCAATCCGCCGCCGGGGCTGGGACGTGGTGGGTTCGGGCGAAGCAGGGATGGACGGCGAGGCGGACAGCCGCCAATTGGAATATGCGGTCCGGCTCGGCCGGCCGCTGTTGACCGGCAACATTGGAGATTTTAGCCGCCTCCATGGAGAATGGCTGCGCGACGGCCGCGCGCATCCGGGCCTCATTTTCTGGTTTCGATACGACCACTCGCTTTCAGACCTCATTCGCGCCGTGCTGGCCGTTATGGAGCGACAGACGCCAGATGGCATGCGTGATCGGGTCGAGTGGCTCAGCGATTGGCTCTGAGGCCCGTGGTATCATGCCGATATGGAACGCGAGACGCCGGTCAATATCGGGAGCCTGATTCTCAGTGAGCCAGACTTCCGCGAGGGACAGCCGTTCATCGCGGGGACGCGGAGGAGCGTGAAGTCGATCGCGGCGATGTTTGGGCATGGGGCGACGGCCGAAGAGATCGCGGCCGAGCTGCCGGAGATCCCGAAGGCGAAGATCTACGCGGCCCTGACTTGCTATTTGGCGAACGCTGAGCAG
>JANXYE010000204.1 GCA_025350285.1 Chloroflexota bacterium | reverse complement strand
AGCGCTACCTGCGGTTACTACTCCTACTGGTCCGACTTCGAGGGGCCGGGCATGGAAGTGTACGTGCAGGACGGCTACGGCATCTTCACGTTCAAGACCAACGACGGGCTAACCTGCTCGGGGATCGAATGGCCGAAAGCGCGCTTCGAAGAGGCGCGCAAGGACATCGAGGGGAGCATGATGGCCACCTTCGACCGCATCCCCGGGATGGGCGAACGGGCACGCAAGGCGAAGCGCGTCGACCAGTACTACGGCGTCGCGGGAGCGGACAGCTACTACCGCAAGCCGTATGGCCCCGGCTGGGCGCTGGCGGGGGACGCGGGCTACCACAAGGACCCGCTCCTCGGGCAGGGCATCACGGACGCCTTCCGAGACGCGACGATGCTGTCGTCCGCCCTGCACGCGGGCTTCAGTGGCCAGGCGCCGTTGGACGAAGCCCTCGCGGGATACGAAAAGGCGCGCAACGAAGCGACGGCGATCATCTACCAGGTGACGAACCTCATCACCGGCGATCTGAAACCGGACCCGAACATGGTGAGAATGCTCGCGACGCAGATGCAGGCCCAGTTGCCTGCCTCCGCCCCAGCCTGACGCGTCGCTGGCCCCCGAGGCTCTGGACCGCCGGGATCGGGCGGTCGGTGCCGCGGTACTGACGCTTGCCTTGGAGGTCGTCCGCGTGGACTAGTCCGGAATCCTTACAACAATCATCCGTTTCGCCGATGGGAGATCGGGGTAGACCCCAATAGGATATTGGTAACCGCGCGGTGACGGGAGGGTTGACTGAAAGTGAACCAAGCGACGATCGACCCGGCGACGATGGTGTTGCACGAACTGCGGGCGCCGCTGGGCCTCATGGCCACGGCGGCGCGGTCGGCCGCGGACGAATGCCAGACTGAAGATCTGCGGCAACGTTGCCAAATGATCGTGCGCGCGGCCGAAGGCATGCTGCGGACGGCGAACCAGCTGTTCCAACTCAACCGGGCGGCGTCGGCGGAGACGATCGAACCGTTCCGGCCGTTTGATGTCGCGATGCAACTCGCGGACACGCTGCGCGGGTTCGATGTGCGGGTGGCGCTTCTGGCTGACGCGGCGGCGATGGGCGCGCAGACGCTCGGGGTGCCAGAGCGGTTCGAGGCGTTGCTGCATTCGCTCCTGACGAACGCGATGGACCACTCGGACCTCGGGGTGCCGGTCACGGTCGAGCTGCGCACCTTCGAAGGCGCGTTGCGGATCGAGATTCGCAACCGGCCCGCGCTGGTTGCACGGCATAAGGGCCTCGGGCTGGGCCTGGCGATTGCCGATGCGCTCGCCGAACGGGCGGGGACGAAGGTTGTGCGCGAACGCCACGGTGAAGAATATCGCGTCGAGTTCGCAATCGGTCTCGTGCCTTCAGCCGGTTAGGACGTAGCCGAAGCCGCGGACTGTCTGGAGCGTGTTGGGATCGCCCCCGAGTTCTTCTGCCTTGCGCCGGAGGCGGAGGATGATTGCCTTCAGAAAGCCGGGCCGGACCGCGATACCTGGCGGTTTGGCGCATTGTTCAAGTTCGGTTCTTTCGACGGGACGCCCGGGCGTGGCCGCGAGCCGTTCGAGGACGGCGCGCTCAGAGCGAGACAGGGGCCGCGTCTCGGGCCCGAGCGAGAGCGCGGGAAGCAAAGGGTCGAAGGTGAGGGCGCGGAAGACGTGACCGGGCCCGGCGAGCGACGGCAACTGGCGGCGCCGGGCTCTCGCTGAAGCCGCCACGGGAGCGAGCAGCACGCCGCCGCTCGTGGCGAGTTCGTCGTCCGTCACGCAGAGGGCTGCGCCGGCGTCGAGAAAGCCGCTTCTGCTTTCCGCCGCGCAAACGCTGACGACGGTCGGGCTCCCGCGGCCGGCCACCGTGCCGCGCACCATGCGAAGGGCGGCGGGCTGCTGGTCGGCGAATACAATGACGAGGTCGGCGGCGGCGGCTTCGGCGAGTTCGCGGCAGGCCACTTCCCCCTGGTGCTCCACGGCCAGAATTCCGAGGTCAGCAAGTGCACCGAGCACGGCCCGACGCGGCGCCGGGCGCAGGTAGACGACGAGGGCCGTGAGGGCGGGGGGATTCGGTCCCGGGCGCGTGATCGGGTCGCGGGGCGGGACATCCGGTTTCAACATGGCGGCAAACGTACGGCCAGCGCGTGGAGAAACGGTGTCTATCCGGTGCGCGCTAAGGGCGGGTGCAGAGGCGGCGTCGCGCGGTCGATTACTTGTATGAGAGCACTGCCCGGCCGGGCCGCGCGTGACTCGCGGAGGACAGAACGACGATGGCCGCCAGCCTCTTGGTGACCGGAGGAGATACCTTGCTCACCGCTTCGGTGGCGGCGCTGCTGCGTGAACTCGGCCACAGCGCCCAGCTGGACCCTGCTGAACTCGCAGGTTCGGGCGTGCGGGTGGCGCACAGGACGACAGGGCGTTGGATGTTCGTGTCGGCGAGCCGGGGGCCGGATGCGGCGGCGGCGGAGGCGCTCTCGGATGGCGCGAGTTCGGCGCTGAACGTTGGCTCGCGCCAGGCGGAGGTCGTGATGGCCGTCCGCGCTCTGACCGACGGAGGGCACGGGTACGTACCAATCGACATGATGCGCTGGATTGCCGGTGAGGCCATTGGGCGGAGTTTGTCCCCTATCGCGGGACTTGCGCCCGCACTCACGGGACGAGAGAGGGACATCTTGCGGCTGGTTTCGCGCGGGTATTCGAACAGCGAGATTGCCCGGGCGTTGACCATTTCTACGAACACGGTGCGGACGCACCTGCACACGCTTTCCGTGAAGCTGGAGGCGACAAGCCGCACGAAGATGCTCGCGAACGCAAGGGCGCTGGCAATCCCGGAATCGTTCGATCGGGCGGCGGCCGAATCGGCCCGGGACGCCCGGGTACCGGCCTGAGGGGGGAATATGCTCGTTCTGGTCGTTGAAGATGACAAAGACTACGCCGAGATCATCTCGCAGACGTTGCGCCGGGATTCGCACGATGTCGTGATCACGGGGAGCGTGTCTGGTGCGGTTCGCTTCGCGTCGCTGAAGCCGCCAGCCATGGCGGTGGTCGATGTGATCCTGCCGGACGGGTCCGGCCTGGACCTCTGCAAGCGCCTGCGCGAGAGCCACCCGGCGATGCCCGTGATTTTCCTCTCCTCGCTGGACAGGGCGAGCGACGTCGTCGCCGGTCTGAACGGCGGTGGCGATGACTACATGACGAAGCCGTTCCATCCGAGCGAGCTGCTGGCCCGGGTGCGGGCGGTCGCGCGGCGCAGTGCACCCGGAGCGGTTGCGGAGATCCTCGCGCCTCCGCGGATTAAGGCGCTGGGGCTGGAACTTGATGTCGCGAACCAGGCCGCCTATCTCGACGGGATCAACCTGAACTGTACGCGGCTTGAGTTCGAAATCCTCTGCCAGATGGTGAAGTTCCCGGGGCAAGTGCTGAGCCATGCCTTCCTGTCAGAGCAGGTGTGGGGCTACAAGAACGTCAACGACGCCACGCTCCTCAAGGGCCACGTGAGTTCTTTGCGGGGTAAGATCCGGCTGGCGGGCGGCAACGAGGATCTGATCCACACCGTGCACGGCGTCGGCTACAGCTGCACGCCCGTCTAGGCGAACCCAGACCAGAAAGAGGAGCGCGCAGTGCGCATCGCGATTGTTGAAGCAGAGCCGGCCGCGGCGGACCTCCTGGCGTTCGTCGCTACACGGCGTGGGCATCAGCCGGTCTGTGTGCCCGCTGTTAACCGCCTGTTCGAACGACTCCCGTTCGAGCCATCGGCCGCGATCGTTTCGTTCCAGGATCTGGATGCCGAAGGTCTGGACGGCGTCGTGCGGCTGCGGCGAGAGTTCCCGAACCTGACGATTGTCGTGCTCGCTGAGCGGTCTTCGGCGATCCCACCGATCGCGGTACTGAGGGCCGGAGCGCAGGACGTCATCCAGAGCCCCTATAACCCGTTCGAGGTAATGCTGCGGATCGAAGGCTGGGTGGCGCTCCGCGGCCAGGCCGAAGAACGTTCCTCTGGCCTGCGGCTCGGTGACCTGGAGGTGGACCTGGAGGCCCATTCGGCAACGAAGAGTGGCGGCCAGCTTCCCTTGACCAAGCTGGAGCGGCGGCTCCTGTTCTGCCTCTGCCAGCATCATCCGAATGTGGCTTCTATTGAGCGGCTGCTGGCCTTCGGCTGGGACTCGTTGGATGAACCGGACGCGGGCCTGTTGAAAACGCACGTGTCGCACATCCGCAAGAAGCTGCGAGACGCGGGCGGGACGCCGTTCGACATCATTTCCCACCAAACCGTGGGCTATTCGGTGCGGGTGAGGCAGACCGAGGATCTGGCGAGCTGATGCCACCCGGAGCGGCGGCCGACATTCGACACAGGCGACTGGCGGACGTACTTTCATCGGCAATCATCTCACGCGGGAATGGGCGCGCTTGCGCCTGTTGCGACGGCCCGGACGCCAGGATCCGGGGGGTCTCTATGGAACCGGCAGCGCCGCCCGCGCCACCATCGATTGCCGTTCAACCGGCTACCGTTCAGCCCTTGACGAAAGGCCGCCCAATTCCGAGGCCTCCGAGCACGATCTCTATCGCGGCGGCCCAACTTGGCGATGAGTGGCCAGATTCGATGGCCGTGGTTTCGGCGGCGACCTGGGCGATCCTGGACGTGAACAAGCGGTTCCTGGACCGGACCGGGTTCAGCTATGACGAGGTCATCGGGCGGCGCGCGTTCGAACTCGGCCTGTGGAGCGAAGAGGTGGGGCTTGGGATTCGCGCCCGGCTCAGCGAACATGGCACGCTCGACGGCCATGAAGCGAAAATCACCTCCCGCGGCGGTGAGGAACTCGACGTGCTCCTCTCGGGCGGGCTTGTC
>JANXYE010000197.1 GCA_025350285.1 Chloroflexota bacterium | reverse complement strand
CAACGATGCCCGCGGAAACGGTCCAGTCAGCCTGGAATGGTGGCAGGCTCTCGCCGTCGCGCCCAAGCTGGGCCGCCCGGGCCCAGTCCCCGCCAAGGATGGCGTCGTGGGCCTCAACCGCCAGGCCCACCCAACGCCCCGCGTGCTCACGTATAGCTGCGACGTGGGGCGCGGCAGTGGCGAGGTGGTTTGCCAGATCGCCAGTGCGGGCCAGGTCAAGTTCCCGGCACATGTTCGAGGATAGGGCGTGCACATACGGCGACCCCAACGGACCGCTCGCGAGGTCGATGGAGTGGCGGACAGTATCTGCAGCTACCGGGAAGTCTCCCTTCCAGCAGAGATGCATAGCGAGGTAACGCAATTCGTCAGCCTGGTCGGCACGGCGCAGTGGCCTGCTCCCGCTGTGCCGCGATTCGATCGCCCGCTTCATCCAGGCCAGCCCGTCGTTCGGCCGCCCCCAGGGGTGGTAGAAGCTGCCAACCAGAACGGCATAGCGCTCTATCTGGGGGCCGAGAAGTTCCATCCCGCGCACAAGGTCGGCCTCCAGCGGCTCGAAGCTGCACACGGCGAGCCCTCCCGCGGTTCCGCGCATCAGTAGCATCCCGCCCGCACGCTCTGCTGGAATTTCCTCGGCGCGCCGAAGCGATTGGTCCAACGCGAGTGCAACTTCATCGAAGCGGCCGAGTCGTATCAACGACCTGCCGATTTCCTGCGCGCTTCTCGCGCTTCGGTCGAAGAGGCCCGCGACCGCGAGCGCACGTTCAGATTCCACAAGCAGTGGCAGGGCCGCCTCCTGTCCGCGTAGACCGCGAACGCAGATCGCCTGGCGGAAGAGGATGTCACCGCGCCGCTCTGGCGATTCCGCCAATTCCAACGCCTGTTGATACGCGGATTCGCCCTCGGCGAAGGCGCCCGCGCGGCGCGCTCGATCCCCGGTCGCCTCCAGCCAGTGCAGGGCGCGCTCGGGGTCGGCGGCTGCACCGGCCTGGTAGAGGTGGTGGGCAAGCTCGGGTGCGTGCTCATCCAGGTTCGCCGCGTAGGCCTTCTCCAGTGCGTCCGCCACACGCAGGTGCAGGCGCTGGCGGCGGGGGAGGGAGAGCGTGCCGAGCAACGTCTGGCGGACCTGCTCGTGGCTGAAGGCGTAGAGCGCCTGGCGCGTGCTCGTGGCGGCGATGAGGTGGGCGGCTTCCGCTTCCTCCACAGCGTCGAGCACGGCATCTTCGCCAAGGTCGGAGAGCGCCGCCAGCATCTCGAAGCCGAAGTCCCGCCCGATGACCGAGGCCTGCGTGAGTCGGGCGCCGGGTCGTTCAGCGGCGTCAACGCCGTCCCCGATCTGTTCGAAGACCCGCAGGTGGCCGCCAGAGGCGCGCTCGTCGAGGTGCCCCTCCCCTACGGCCGGGCCGGGACGTGGACGCTCCCGAACTCGCCGCTGCGCCTTTCCGGCACCCCGGCCAGCGTCGGCCAACACATGCCAGAGTATGGGGAACACACGGACGCCGTGCTGTCGGCCTGGCTCTCACTCGGCGCCGAGGAAATCGCCCGGCTTCGCACCAGCGGCGCGGTAGGCTGAACGGTCTGGCTCAGCTTGGATTGTGTCCAGTCTATTCCACACAAGTCCCGCCGTGTCCCGTAAAAGCCATCATTCAGGACGCAAGGAACACCCCTGCTAAATCGCGAGGCCGTTTTGCACAGCGAAGACGCCCGCCGCCGTTCGCGACGTAACGCCAAGCTTGTTGTAAACGTGCTCCAGGTGGTGTTCGACGGTCTTGCTGCTGAGGACGAGCGTCTGCGCGATTTGGCGGTTGGTGCTGCCGCTGCAGACGAGGCGCAGGACTTCGATCTCGCGGTCGGTGAGATCGCCAACGACGCGTGGGCGAAGACGGGCCGTGGTCTTGCGGCCCTGTGCGGCGAGCAGCGCCTCGTAGCAATCGGCGTCGAACGCGCTGCCAATCAGCGGCTTCATCGCCGACAACGCCTGGCCCACATCCGGCGCAGCCCCACTCTGCGACAAGATCGAAAACCGGTCGGCGACGGCGATAATGCGGCCGCCCATAGGGATCTGGTCGCCGCCCGACTGACGGTAGTAGCCGGCGCCATCGAGTCGCTCGTGGTGAGCTCCCGCGTCTGCGGCGAGCCCACTCAGGGGGCCAACTCGGGAGAGGGCACGTTCAGTGTAATACGGGTGTAGGCGGAAGCTCTCCCATTCCTCCGCACTCAGTGCCTCGCCTTTATCCAGGATGCCGACCGGTATCGCCGCTTTGCCAAGGTCGTGCACGAGCGCTGCCCTGCGAATTCGGGTTACTTCGGGGCCGGCGAGACCGACCCGCTCCGCGATCGCCGCTGAAGTCTCGGCGACAAGGAGGGAGTGGTTCCAGGTCGAGCGTGACTTGACGTCGGCGAAGTCAGCGAGAACTTCACAGGCCAGGTCGAATTGCGATGGGTCCAGCAATTCGAAATCGCAAGGAGGTTTCATCGCGAGGACGGCAGCCTGGGCTGACTCGCTCTCGGGAATGTTCCAGAAGCCCGGCCCTTGGCAGAG
>JANXYE010000192.1 GCA_025350285.1 Chloroflexota bacterium | reverse complement strand
CTCCGGGCGGCATAGAGGCCCGTCGGCGCGAACCCCTAATCGGGATGGAGCGCGATACCAGGAGTGGGGCGGCTCTGTCCGCCCTATCGCCGAGACATGCCGGATACTCTCGATCGGCAACGGGCGGCGGGCCCGGAGAATCCGCGGGACAGGGCGGACTGCGCCGCCGGCTCGTCCTGAGCATTGAAAACGGCTTGGCTTCTGGCCCCCTGGCGGCGAAACTGCCCGGCGTGACCGCCTACCACCTCCACGCCACACTCCTCCCGGATGGGGACGCCCCCACCGACGTCTGGGTGCGCGACGGCCGGTTTACGTTCGAGCCAATCGATGGCGCCGAGGAACTCGTCGCCGGGCCCGCGTTCGCCCTCCCGGGGCTCGTCGATTGCCACGCCCACACCTCGATCGACGTGGGCGGCGGTTCGATCGAACGAAACCTGCGCGCCCACCTCGCGAGCGGCACGCTCGCCCTGCGCGACCCCGGTTCGCCCGATGGCGCGCCCGTCGCCTGGCAGGGCCGCGAGGGCTTCCCCCGCCTCCAGGCCGCCGCCCGCTTCCTCGCGCCCGAGGGCCGCTACAACCCCGGCGGCCAATGGACCGCGCCCGCCGACCTCGCCGAAGCGGCCTCCGCCCACGTCCGCGACGGCGCGAGCTGGGTCAAGGTGATCGCCGATTGGGGCAGGTACGACAAAGCGGCGGGCAAAGTCATGTTCCCGGCCAACTACGACGCCGCCTCGCTCACACGGACCGTCGCCGCCGTCCACGCCGCCGGTGGGCGTGTGGTCGTCCACTGCCAGGGGCCGGAGGGCGCCGCGAACGTCATCGCGGCGGGGGTCGATTCGCTGGAGCATGGCGACGGCCTCACCATCGAGTTGCTCGAAACGATGGCGGCGAAGGGCATCGCCTGGACACCCACGCTCGCCATGACCGAACGCCTGGCGGCGGTCACGGAACGCACCGAGGAGGCCCGCCGCCGCTTCGCCAACGAACGCTACGACGCGGCCCGCTTCCTCCTGCCCGCCGCCGCCCGCCTGGGCGTGACTATCCTCGCCGGCACGGACCTTCTCCCGCCGGGCTCGATCGCGGACGAGGTCGAGTCGCTCACCCGCCACGGCCTCGGACCGCGGGCCGCGCTCGCCGCCGCCTCGACCGCCGCCCGCGCCTATCTCGGCATCCCCCAGATCGCGGAAGGCGCCCCGGCCGACCTCGTCGTCTACGCCGCCGACCCGCGCGAGACGGTCGATATCCTGCGCCGTGCGTCGCTGGTGATGCTCGGCGGGCGGCGGGTGAGCCGCGCGCACTGAGGCGACGGCCCAGGGGCGTTGCAGGCGTGGCCCGCGGGGCGACCTGTTCACGGATGACCTTCAGCGTGAGGTCGGTCTCGAAGAGAATGCACGAGGCCACCGCCGCCTGTTCGAGAGCGCGCGAGCTGCGCCTACGGCCGGGAGACGCCGATGCCCATCGAGCTCGCGCACAACGGTGCGACCGCCATCCTCTTCCCCGAATTCGGCGGGCGGCTGCATCAGCTCTTCGTGCCAGCGGGCGGCGTGGCCGAACCGCTCCTCGAAAGCCCGTTCGACCCCGCCCAATACCGCGACCACCCAACGCGTGGCGGCTGCTTCCCGATGGCCCCCTGGCCGAACCGCATCCGCGATGGCCATTTTAGCTCGGCCGGACGCGAGTGGCGGGTCCCACTCGATGGCGAGCGGCACGCGATCCATGGCCGCGTGCACACCGTGCCCTGGCGGGTGGTCGCCCGCACCGGCCGGGTCTGCGAGATGAACGCACCGTTCGACGAAGGCTGGCCGTGGGAGGGCAAAGCCTGGCAGCGCTTCGAACTGCGCGACCGTTCACTCCTGATGAAGCTGGAGGTGCGTTCCGCCCGCGAGCCCTTCCCGGCCGGCTGCGGCTGGCACCCCTGGTTCCGGCGCGATGTCGCCGGCGCGCAGGGGGTGCAGGTCAGCCTCCCCGCGACCCGCCGCTACGTGCTTGATGAACACCTGCCGACGGGCGAACTCGCACCGGTCGAAGGCATCTACGACCTCCGCAACGACTTCCTCGGGGACCGGCGGCTCGATGATTGCTACACCGGCCTCCTCGGCCCAATCGACATCAACTGGGGGCGCCTCAGTCTCCAGATAACGACCGACTGTCTCTACCCGCACGTCCAGGTCTTCACGCCGGCGGAGGCGTTCTGCATCGAACCGCAAACCTGCTCGCCGGACGCGTTCAACCTCGCCGCCCGTGGAGCGACCAACGATGGCACGATGATCGCGCGCCCCGGCAAGGCCGTCTCCATCACCTGCGAATGGACCTGGTCGGCACGATGACCGTCACGCGCGAGATGCTCGGCCCGCCGCCGGAGCCCGAGTTGATCTCGGCCCTCTTCGCGGGCCACG
>JANXYE010000168.1 GCA_025350285.1 Chloroflexota bacterium | reverse complement strand
TCCATCCCCGCATCGAACGCATCGACCACGACGGACGAACTGGTTGAGGACTGGGCCGGCTTCGTCGCGCGGCGGCCGGTGGGCGGGTAACATCGCCCGATGCCTTCCGCCAACCCTGAACTCGATTGGGACGGCCTCTTCAAAGAGGCCGTCGACCTCCTCTGCGCCTACATCCAGATCGATACCTCGAACCCGCCCGGGAACGAACGTTTGGCCTGCGACTGGCTCGGCGGGCTCCTTCGGGACGAGGGCATCGAGTTCACGACCTACGACGCCGGGCAGGACCGCGTTTCTCTACGTGCGGTCCTGCCCGGCGACGGCGGCAAGCGGCCCTTCATGCTCCTCCACCACTCCGATGTCGTCCCGGTGGAACGCGAGTATTGGAGCGAGGAGCCCTTCGCCGGGCTGATCAAAGACGACCACATCTGGGGGCGTGGCGCGCTCGACACGAAGGGCCTCGGCGTCGCCCAAATCCTCACCTTCCTCACATTCAAACGCCGCAACATCCCGCTCGCCCGCGACCTCGTCCTCTTCGTCCAGGCCGACGAAGAAGCCGGCAGCGAGTTCGGCATGCGCTTCATCGAACGCAACTACCCGGAGACGCTCGACGCTGAGTACGTCATCAACGAAGGCGGTGGCGGTTCGACCGAGCTGTTCGGCGTCCAGCGGCCGGTCTACAGCGTCGCCGTCGCGGAGAAAGGCCCGCTCTGGCTGAAGCTCGTGGCCGAGGGCCGGCCCGGTCACGGTTCCATGCCCCACGACGACAACGCCCTCGATCGCCTCGTCCGAGCGCTCTACCGCGTGCAAATGTGGGAGCGGCCGATGCGTGTTTCGCCAGTGCTCACGGAGTTCTTTGGCCGCCTGGCGCGCTCGGGCGTCTACAAAGGCGAACCAACGCCGGAAGCGCTGATGGGCGCCGCCCGCGACGACGTCCGTATACGGGCGCTGCTCACAGACACGATCAGCGCGACCACGACGACGGCCGGGATAAAGCACAACGTCATCCCCGCGCGGGCGGAGGCCACGCTCGACATCCGCCTGCTCCCTGGCGTCGATCCGGCGGCTTTTCAGGCGGAACTGGAAGCCGTGATCGACGACTCGAAGGTGCGCATCGAGCAGGTGCACGTCCGCTCCTCGCGCGTGAATGGGATTGACAACGAATTGTTCCGCACGATCGAGGAGGTGGTCCACGATTACGTCGAGGACGCCGTCGTCGTCCCGGGAATGACCGTTGGCTTCACCGATAGCAGCGAGCTACGGAACCGCGGCATGGTCTCATACGGCTTCTCGGGCGGGTTAACCAGCCCCGAGCTGGTGGCCGGCGTGCACGGGCACAACGAACGTGTCAGCCTCGAATCGTTCAAGCTCAACTGCCAGATGGTCTACGAAGTCACGCGCCGCATGTGCATCCCATGACGGCCGCACAACCCGACAGCACCGCGACCGGGAGGGAGCGGCGGCCAAGCGACGAATTATCCCCGGAGTACCGACCGAGCCGCCCGGCTCCTATCCAGCGATGGCGATACGCCCAACCTGTTTAGCGAGCGCTGTCACACCGTCCGCGTAGGCCATCGGCGCGACCGCCCCGTCGTCGAGCCCGGCCGCGAGCCGCTCCAGGAGCACGAGCAGGACGCGGACGCGAAGCGCTTCTTTCGCCACCCACGCACCCGGCACGTCCCCGGCCGCGAAGCGCTCGCTGAGTTCCTCCGGTAGGTAAAAGCCAGCACGTTCGACGTACGTAAGGGTGGCGAAGAGTTGAATAGCGCGCGGATCAGGCTCGCCGCCGTGTGCGCCTGCCGGCCGGATCCCCGGGAAACGGACCCAGGCACGGCGCGTCTCAGTCTGGAACGCAGCCCACGCCTCCTTCGCGAGATGAAGGGCCGCGGGCGGGTCGCCAATCTCGGACGCCACGCGGCTGGAGTCGCTGAGCAGGCTCGTGGCCCGCGCCAGAAGTTCCTCTGGCACTCCGGCCGCGCGCGTCAGTTCCGCCACGAGGCCGGGCTTAAGCCCGGCCTCGCTCACGGATTCCGGGCTAGCCGTTGTTCGTCCCCCGGTCG
>JANXYE010000153.1 GCA_025350285.1 Chloroflexota bacterium | reverse complement strand
CTTCTTCGGCGGCCGCTACGCCGACAAAGTAATCCAGGTCGATTCCAGCAAGACCGGCGCCGAAGAGGACGAAATGGTCGAGCGCCTCCTGCGCGTCGAGCACGCGGATGAGCCCACGGAGATCGTGATCCACGTCAACATGCTCAAGGAGGGCTGGGACGTGACCAACCTCTACACCATCGTCCCTTTGCGAGCCGCGAACGCCCGGACGCTCATTGAACAGTCCATTGGGCGCGGACTGCGGCTCCCCTATGGAAAGCGAACCGGCGTCACCGCCGTCGATCGGCTGAACATCGTCGCCCACGACAAGTTCCAGGAGCTCATCGACGAAGCCAACCGTCCCGGCTCAATCATCCACCTCCAGCGCGTCGTCCTGGGGCCGGATGAACTGCGTCAAACCACGAAAACCGTCATCGCTCCGTCCACCCTCGAAACGCGCCTCGGCCTTGTCTCGGCGCAGGCGAACGCCCTGACGGAAGTCGCGGGCGACGAGGGCTCCCTCGCGTTCTCCGACCCGGAGGACCAGGAGATAGCGAAGATCACCTGGCAGGCCATCCGTCGGCTCGAACGCCAGCCAGATGTCGTCCCGAACGTCTCGTATCTCACTCAACCAGAGGTGCGGGCGCAGGTCCTCCGAGAGGTTCGCGAGCAGTACAACCCCGTGCAACCTGGGCTGGAAGGGCTCCACCCCGGGCCGGACATCGCGGCTGTCGTCGCGCGGACGACCGAGCTTGTGGTTCAGGGGACCATAGACATCCCGCGCATCCTCGTCGTGCCAAAGGGCGAGGTGAGGTCCGGCTTCCGCCCGTTCACGCTCGACCTCAAGGGCGTGAATTATCAGCCGATGTCGAATGATCTCTGGGTGCACTACTTGCATTCGAACGCGACCGAGATTCTGCGGGCAACAGGCGCCGGTGGCATCGAGGAGCCGCGTCTGGAGAACTACGTGGTCCGCGCGCTCATCGACTTCGACGACGTGCCCTACGACGCCAACGCCGACCTGCTTTACGGCCTCGCCAGCCAGGTCGTCAGCCACTTGGGCGCCTACCTGGATGAAGAGGGCGTGGAGCGCGTCGTTCAGGAGCATCAGCGCCCGCTGGCGAACCTCGTGCATGTGCAGATGCAGGACCACTACTGGGAGGACGATCAGGTCGAATACGAAGTCCAGATAAGCCGCGGCTTCACTGCCCTGAAGGAGACCGCGTTCGCACAGTCGGAACCGACGATGGACTTTCGCGTGTCGCCGGCAGACAAGAGCAGTATGGGCAAGTACCTGTTCGGCGGGTTCCAGCGCTGCCTCTATCCGGTCGCCAAGTTCCAGTCGGACCCCGAACGTGCCCTCTCCGTGATCCTCGACCGCGAATCCGAGAAGTGGTTCCGGCCGCCAAAGGGGCAGTTCCAGCTCTACTACCGCTGGCGGGGCGACCAGCCCGAATACCAGCCCGACTTCGTCGCGGAAACGAGCGCCGCCATCTTCATGCTTGAACCGAAGCGGCGGACGGAGATGGAAGACCCCGAGGTGCTCGCGAAGAGAGACGCGGCCGTCGCCTGGTGCCGGCACGCCAGCGAACACGCCGCGACATACGGCGGCAAAGCCTGGACCTACGCCCTCATCCCGCACGACGCAATCGCCTCGAACATGACGCTAAATGGCCTCGTGGAGCGATGGGCGGTGAAGGCGTAGCCATCGCGCCCGGACGCTCGACGCCGCAGCCCTGCCGTCCTCTCGCCGCCATCGTTCTCCATAGGCGCCCGCCAAACCTCATAGATGCCCGATGCGGAGGTGGGCCTCTATGCGCGAGGTTGGGCATCTATGGCCGGCAACTCCCACCACACCTTGGAGCCCGGCCCAAATCCTTCGCGCCTGTTCAGAACGCCGAGGCGCTCTCTCGCGCTCCGCAATAATTTCGCGGAGAGCCCCACCGGCGCTCCCGCTTGTAGAAGTTCGGTCACAAGCCGCCGCCCTCCGCTCAGTTCGCCGTTCAGGAAATCCATCGCGTCCTGGGTCGCCGTTCGTTCGGCGTCCGGTGTTTGTAAAAGCGATGCGGCGGTGTGCTTCGATTCCCCCTCCCACGCGATTCGCCCAACGCTCTCGGCGTCGTCCAGATGGAACGCCAGCGACTTGGGAATGCGCCCGATGTTCAACTTGGTCGTCGCAATCACCCGCCGCTCGCCCGTCTCGTCGTCAGGGTCCTTGCCCACTAGCAGCACCGACCGCGCCGCCCCCGTCCCCGCGATCGAGCCGCCCCCCGCGTACAACGGATTTCCGTGCCCGCGGCTCTTTGCCAGGTGGCGCACCAGCACGGCCGCGACCCCCATTTCCTCCACCAGTTCGACCAACGGCCAGAGTGCCTGCCGGACCTGCTGGTCGTTGTAGATGTTCACGCCGAGGTCAAGGAACGCGACCATCGGGTCAACGATGAGGAGCCCTGCGTCCACTCGCCGCATGTCCGCTCGGATCCACTCGATGTCATCAAGCGTCGGCCGCGCCCTGGCGTTGCGGTCATCCAGCACGAACTCTCTCGCACGAATCCGGCCGAGGTCCGCGCCCGCCGCCTCCAATCGTGGCCGGACGGTCGCGCCGAGGGCGTCCTCAGCCGTCAGGATCACCGTTCCAAAGGCCGATCCACCACCGCCAGCCTCGAACTGCGGTGGCATCACCCGCCCCGTCGAGAGTCGCGCGGCGATGTCCAGCAGTATTGTGGACTTCCCAACACCAGGGTCGCCCTCGACCATCGTGA
>JANXYE010000095.1 GCA_025350285.1 Chloroflexota bacterium | reverse complement strand
GGCCTTCGAGATGCACGCCCAAAATGCGCGGAAGGTCGTCGTCACACTCGGCCTGTGCGGCCGCGACGCGGCCCAGCGCGCCGGAATATCGATCGAGCGGCATCGAGCAGATGGTGGGGAGGTATCCAGTGACGCCGGCAGCGAGCAGCCGCTTCTGGGCTTCGGTGCCGTGGGCGATGAGGGTGGGGCCGAGCATCATGACGCCGAGGCCGCCGAATCCCGGGGCGCGAGCCTCGGCGAACTCCTGGTTGAGGATGAACTGATCGACGGCGGTCATGCCGGCGCCGCCGTACTCCTTCGGCCAGGCCGGGGCAACCCAACCGCGGCTGGCGAGCGCCTTGCGCCACCGTTCCGTGGCGGTCGCGCGCTCATCGGTAGCGGCGGCGCCGGGGCGGGCGCGCTGGGCGTAGAAGTCCTCTTCGCTCCATTCGCGGCTCTTGAATTCGGCGGGGAGATCGTTCTTCAGAAAGCTGGAGACTTCGGTCCGCCATGCGGCCTGAGCTGGGGTATCGCGCCAATCCATGGACAACCTCCGGGTGGTTTCGGTGTGTGGCGAAATCATACAGGAGAGAGCGCGGGCGTGGGCGAGCCGGCGCCGACCGCAAAACAAGCCATTAACGCGCGCTTGGCACGCTTCTCGCAACGGGGACGCCTTCGGCCGGGGCGTCCTCCTACAACCAAACGGAGAAACCATGAACCGCAAGCGTACACTCGGCCTCGTCGCCGGTGCGGGGCTTCTTGCCCTCGCCGGGACGGCCCTCTCCTTCGCAGCCTCCGACTTCGGCCAGGGGGTCGAACGCGATCTCAACTCAGGACGGAGCACCCTCTTCGGCTTCCGAGGCGGGCTCGAAAGCTCAACGACGGACCTCTCCTCTCCCTCGATCACTGCGAATCCACAGTCGATTGGGACCTTCGCACATGGCCTGCAAGCGCGGGTCATCAACGGCACGAGCACGCCGCCGAACATCGACATGCTTTCACTCTGGCCGAACGACTCGGCCCCGACGCACCTCATCGCCTGCAACGAAGAAGGCACGGGCCAGGTCGGGCTCGTGCGGATCAACATCGCGAGCGGACTTGTCGAAACGATCGTCACGGGGACGACCGCCTGCGATGGCACGCGGCGCACGCCCTGGGGCACGATCATCTTCAACGAGGAGGCCGGTGGCGGCGTGAGCGGCGGACGTGTCTACGAACTGATCGACCCGCTCAACACGACGGGCGTTTCGCTCAACCGCACGACGGGCGTGTTCTCCGGCGGGACCGGCGCGGCGAACCTCGCCGTGCGTGCATCACTCGGCCGCCTCAGCTTCGAAGGCATGGCCGTCTACAAGAACGGCGTGACCTACTACGGCGACGAGAACCGCCCGAGTTCGGGAATCCCCGGCGGCGCGTACTTCAAGTTCATCCCCAATACGCCGCGGGCGATTAACGCCGGCCCGATCGCCGTGCTCAGCGACTCGCCGCTCGTTGCTGGCGATATCTACGGGCTGCGGCTCGGCAAACGCAACGGAAACACCGACTACGGCCAGGGCTCGGAAGTGGGCCTCGGCACGTGGATCCCCGTTTGCGCCGACGCAGCGTGCGTGGATATCGACCTTCGTGCGCAGACAACGAGCCTGAAACTGACCGGCTACTACCGGCCTGAAGACATCGACATCGACCGCAACGCAGAGGCGGTCGGTAACGTCCGTTTCTGCGCTCCGATAACGGGCAACGAGGCGACGGACCATAACTGGGGCAGCGTGATTTGCATCACGGACGGAGCGTTGGCCGATGCGGTCGCGAACACGGCCGTGCCCGAGGTGCAGACACTCGTCATGGGCGACCCGGCGTTCGCGATGCCGGACAACATCGCCTTCCAGCCGGGCCGGTCAAACTGGCTCGTCATGGAGGACGGTGATTCCGAAACAACGCTCCACAACAACGATATTTGGAGTTGTATGGACGACGGCCAGGATTCGAACCTGCTGAGCGATGGCTGCATCCGCGCCGCCACGCTGAACGACCTGACCGCCGAATGGACGGGCGGGATCTTCGATTCGACCGGGAAGCGCTTCTTCGTCTCGGTGCAGCATCCGAAGACGGGTCACGCGGTGGTCTTCGAAGTCACCGGCTGGAAGTAGGTCGCTGACCTTTCGGAACAACGCACGACGCCCCGGGATGTCCCGGGGCGTTGTCGCGTGAGAGACAAAACTCGACTCTCAGAGAAAACGAGGTGTCACACAGCTTCGGAGGTGTCGTCGCGACCCCGGAGTTCATCCAGCACGCTATCGACGTCGATGGGAACGCCCTTTCGTCGCGCGAGTAATCTCCGGTGGAGTTCCTGGATGCGCTCGATAGTTGCTCACGCCTGGCGCTGCCGCTCAGGATCGAGCAGTTCTTCCAAAGTTAGCGGCACAAATTCGTCCATCGCACTCCGAGTCTAGACCCGCCGCCCGCCCCGACTCGGCGCGCTCCCGCGCTTTCTCGTATCATCGCCCGCACTCATCCCACCCGGAGGCTTCCCATGTGCCACGACATCAACGCCCGGCCGCCCGCTCCGCCCATCCAGGGCGGCGCGGCCGATACCGAGGACCTCGTCCTCACCGCCGCCGATGGCAACCAGTTCGCGGCCTTGGCCGCCCGCGCGGCGACGCCCGGCGGCCCCGGAATGGTCGTCCTCCCGGACGTGCGCGGCCTCTTCTCCTTCTACGAAGAGCTGGCCATCCGCTTCGCCGAACAGGGCATCCACAGCGTGGCCTTTGACTACTTCGGGCGCACGGCCGGCGTCGGCAAGCGCGATGCGGAGTTCAACTTCATGCCGGAAGTGATGAAGACGAAACAGGAGACGGTCGCGGCGGACGTGCGCGCCTGCGTCGAGTACCTGAAGTCGCCGGCGGGCGGATCGTGCACGAGCGTGTTCACGGTCGGGTTCTGCTTTGGGGGCTCGAACTCCTGGAACCAGGCGACGATGGGCCACGGCCTGGCGGGCGCGATCGGCTTCTACGGGCGTCCCGGCCCCGGGTTCGCGGACCAGCAGCCTGGCCCGCAGCAGCGTGTCGGCGACATGAGGGCGCCGATCCTCGGACTGATGGGCGG
>JANXYE010000068.1 GCA_025350285.1 Chloroflexota bacterium | reverse complement strand
TGATGAGTGCATTGAAAATGACGGCCGAAAGGATGGCGCTGAAGGGGCTGTCCAGCTTCATGATGTTCAGCGCGTCGAGCTGGGGATAGGCGACGGCGAAGGCTGCCGGCAGGATAGCGAAGTATTTGGCCACGTCGTTCGCGATGCTGAACGTCGTCAGTGCCCCGCGCGTCATCAGCAACTGTTTGCCGATGGCCACGATCTCGATGAGCTTCGTCGGGTCGCTATCGAGATCGACCATGTTGCCGGCCTCTTTGGCGGCCTGGGTGCCGGTGTTCATCGCCACGCCCACATCGGCCTGGGCCAGGGCGGGCGCATCGTTCGTGCCGTCGCCGGTCATCGCGACGAGGCGGCCGGCGGCCTGCTCCTCGCGGATGACGCGAATCTTGTCCTCTGGCTTCGCTTGGGCGACGAAGTCGTCCACTCCCGCCTCCCTGGCGATGGTCGCGGCGGTAAGCGGGTTGTCGCCGGTCACCATCACCGTCCGGATGCCCATCCGGCGCAGTTCTTCGAAGCGCTCGCAGATGCCCGGCTTCACGGTGTCCTTCAGATAAATCAGGCCGAGGAGCTTGCCGTCTTCCATCACCGCGAGGGGCGTGCCCCCTTCGCCGGAGATGCATGCGACCGCCTCCTGGAACTTCACGGTGGGCGTCGTCCCGCAGGCCGTGACCACGGAATCGACGGCCCCCTTGAAGGTCCCGCCGTCGCCCGTCTTGACGCCGCTCATCCGGGTCTCGGCGGCGAACGGTACGAACTCCCCGCCACCGAGGTCGATGTTCTCGGTGAGGCTTGCGAATCCCTGGCCGCGGGCGAGTTCGAGCACTGAACGCCCCTCCGGCGTGTCGTCGAGCGCCGAACAGCGCACCGCGGCGGCGACGAGCTGGGCCGGCGTCACGCCATCGAGCGTTACGAACTCGGCGGCCATCCGGTTCCCGAAGGTGATCGTTCCGGTCTTGTCCAGGAGCAGCGTGTCGATGTCGCCGGCCGCTTCGACCGCCCGTCCCGACATGGCCAGCACGTTGCGCTGTACGAGCCGGTCCATGCCGGCGATGCCGATCGCCGAAAGCAGGCCACCAATGGTCGTCGGGATGAGCGTGACCAGCAGGGCGACGAGAATGATCACCGATATCTTCTGCCCGGCGTAGACCGCGAACGGCTGGAGCGTGACCGTCACCATGAGGAAGATCACGGTCAGGCCCGCGAGCAGGATGTTGAGCGCGATCTCGTTCGGTGTCTTCTGGCGGGCGGCGCCTTCGACCAGGGATATCATGCGGTCGAGGAACGTTTCGCCGGGGTTCGCCGTGATCCGGATGCGGAGGAAGTCGCTGACGACGGTCGTGCCGCCGGTCACCGAGCTGCGAACGTCTGTGCCGGGCTCTTTGAGGACGGGTGCGGATTCGCCGGTGATAGCCGCCTCGTTCACGTAGGCAACGCCTTCGACTACGTCGCCATCGCCGGGGATGAGCTGGTTGCTCTCGACGTAAACGATGTCGCCGCGGCGGAGGGCGCCGCCGGGCACGTCTTCAAGGGTGCCGTCCGCCTTCACCCGCTTGGCGACCGTTTGCGTGCGCGTCTTGCGCAGGGTGTCCGCCTGAGCTTTGCCTCGCCCCTCGGCGATGGCTTCCGCGAAGTTCGCGAAGAGCACGGTGAACCAGAGCCAGACGGTGATCTGGAGTTCGAAACGAAGCAGCTCGAATCCCTTGCCGTTCGCGATGTCGCGAATGTAGAGCACCGTCGTCAGCAGGGCGCCGATTTCGACGATGAAGATGACGGGGTTCTTGTAGAGCGTGCGCGGGTCCAGCTTCTTGAGGGAGTCGAGGAGCGCGCGCTTCACAATCGCGCCCGTCCAGACCTTCGGTTTGGCGCGCTTTTCGACGGGCATCGCTGCCATGGGTGGTTCTCCTTTGGGGACGGGCGGTCGGGGGAAGGGTGGTGGTGCGCTTAGCCGCTTACGTCAGCAACGGGACCGCTCCCGTGAGGTCGCGGTACTGTCCGGGTGTCGGGGCGCGCTTGGCCGGTCGTGGGAGCAACGGGAC
>JANXYE010000485.1 GCA_025350285.1 Chloroflexota bacterium | reverse complement strand
TCGGGGTTCTCCGATTCGCGCAGCCAGGGCCGCCAGATCGTCCGCCACGGTATCATCACCGTGAACGGCCGCAAGCTCGACATCCCCTCCGCCCACCTGAAGATTGGCGACCTCGTTGGCTTCACGCCGCGCGGTCTGCGCAGCGAGTTCTTCAAGATTCAGCAACTGGGAATGCGCGCCAAAAACGCCCCGTCCTGGCTCTCCGTAGACAACGGACAAATGACGTCGCGTATGGCCGCCGAGCCGATTGTGGCCCAGGGCGAATCGCACGTCTTCAACGAAAACATCGTCATCGAGTACTACTCGCGCTAAGCGGGCCCCGGCTCCAAACAGGTGGAGAGGCACACAGCAGTATGATGGAATCCACTGAGTTGATCGGGCAGACGGTCGAAGAGGTCGTCGCCCAACTCGCGGTCGAGGAAGAGACCGACGTGTATGCACGCCTCGTCGCGGAGCCGCTCGAATCGGGCTATGGCATTACCCTCGGGAACGCCATCCGGCGCGTCCTCTTGAGTTCGCTCGAAGGCGCAGCCGTTACCTCCGTCCGCATCGATCAGGTCCAGCACGAGTTCTCGACGATCCCCGGCATGCAGGAGGACTCGACGGAGTTCCTCCTCAACGTCAAGGAGATCCGATTGCGCGCGCTGAGCAACCGCCCCGGCACCCTCGCGCTGGACGCGGAAGGCCCCGGCGAAATCACCGCTGGCGACCTCCAGGTCCCGGCCGATTTCGAAATCGTCAATCCCGGCCTGCACCTGGCGACCCTCGATAATGCGAAGGCCCGCCTGAACGTCGAGTTCCACGCCCGCGTCGGCAAGGGATATGTCCCGGCTGGCTCCGTCGAAGGAATGCCCATCGGCGTCATCCCCGTCGATGCCATCTTTTCCCCTATCCGTAAGGTCAACTACCGCGTCGAAAAGACGCGCGTCGGCCAGTCCACGAACTACGACCGCCTCATCCTCGAAGTCTGGACCGATGGTACGGTTGGCGCCGTCGAAGCCGTTGGCCAGAGCGCCGATGTACTCATGGACCAATTCGCACTGTTCAGCGCGATGGGACGGCCAGAACCGCCAATGCCCTCGCCGGTGTTTAGCGGCGGCGGCGGTTCGCTGCACAGCCCGGGCCTGCTGATGCCGCCCGATCGATACAACACGCCGATCGAGGAGCTCCAGCTCTCCGTCCGCGCCTACAACTGCCTGAAGCGCAGCGGCTTGATGACGGTTGGACAGGTTCTGGAAAAGAGCGAAGACGAACTGCTCGGGCTTCGCAACTTCGGGCGTAAGTCCTACGACGAACTGCGCGACCGGCTTATCGAACTCGGCTACGTCGATGGCACCGTCGAAGGGCTCAAGCCGATCATCGAGACGGGTCGGAACGCAACCGCGCTCACTCGTCCAGCGGCTCGCCGCGGCGGAACCGGTTCGGGCCCCCGCTCCGGGTCCGTCATCCTCGACGAAGAGGACGAGGAGGAGAGCCTCGGCGCTCTTGGCAAGGCACTCAAAGAAGCACTGAAGGAAGTTGGCGACGACGATCTGCTCGGCGCCGACGACGAGGATTAAGCCATGCGACACCGCCTTTCGGGCCGCCATCTCGGCCGCGACACCGCCCATCGGACCGCCATGTTCCGCAACCTGGTGACAGACCTGCTGCGCTATGAACGGATCACCACGACCGAGGCCAAGGCCAAGGAAATCCGGCCGATGGCCGAAAAGATGATCACGCTCGGCAAGCGTGGTGATCTGCATGCCCGCCGCCAGGCCCTGGCCTTCGTGTACGACACCAAGGTCGTCAAGAAAATCTTCGACGAGATCGGCCCGCGCATGCGCGAACGGCCCGGTGGCTATACGCGCATCACCGCGATTGAGTCTCGCAAAGGCGACAACGCGAAGATGGCGGCGATCGAACTCGTGGACCTCGTCAACGCCCCCGCCACACCCCGTCCCCAACGCGTGACGGCCGCGCCGTCGTCCGGTCCCCGTAGCTTCCAGCCGTCGCCTGCGGCGATGGCCGCGGCTGCGACCGCCGCGGCCGAAGCACCGCTGGAGGAGGAACCCGCTGCCGAAGTGGAGCCGGAGGCCGTCGATGAATCGGCTCCAGACGCCGCCCCGGCAGGGGAGAGCAAGGAGCAATCCTGACCCGTGGCCGCGATTCGATTCGCGGCAACGGTAAGTTATGACGGCACACGGTTCGTTGGGTCCCAGATTCAGCCCAACGGCCCGACCGTCCAGGAAGAACTTGAACGTGCCTTCGAGCGCCTGTTTCAGGCCAAGGGGCGCGTAGAGTTGGCGGGACGCACGGATTCCGGCGTCCACGCTAGTGGCCAGGTGGCGGCCTTCAGCGCGGAAACGCGATTGGATGCCGCAACGGTGGGCCGGGCGCTCAACGCCCACCTGCCGCAAGATGTCGCGGTGCGAGACGTGGTGGTGGTCCCGGAAGGGTTCGACCCACGCCGCTGGGCGCGCAAGCGCCGCTACCGTTACACCATCTGGAACGGGAAGGTCCGCGCGCCGTTGCTTCGGCGCACCGCCTGGCATGTCGAAAGTCCGCTTTCGTTGCCGGCGATGAACGAAGCGTCGGAGGCGCTCGCCGGGCAGCAGGACTTTATCGCCTGCTCCGGGCCACTGGAGCCGGGAAGGACTTCGGTCCGAACCGTCTCCCAAGCAGAATGGATCCGCGAAGGCGGGCTCGTCCTGTTCGACATCGCGGCGGACGCGTTTCTGCCGCACATGGTGCGCCGGCTTGCTGGCGCGCTCGTGCGCGTAGGACAGCGGTCGCTGAAACCAGAAGAGTTCGCACGCCTGCTTCGGCGGGCCGAACCCGCGAGTATGGGGCCAACCGCCCCCGCCCACGGGCTCTGCCTCCAACGCGTGGAGTACGACGAGGGGTACGTCCTATGAACACGACCATGCGTGTCAAAGCCGCGCAGATTTACAAGGATTGGCACGTGATCGATGCCGCCGGCAAGCCGCTCGGCCGCGTCGCCACGGAGGTTGCCGTCCTCCTCCAGGGCAAGCATAAGCCGACGTACGAGCCCCATCTCGATGATGGCGACTTCGTCGTGATCGTCAACGCCGGCCAGGTGGTACTCACCGGCAACAAGCCGGCCCAGATGAAGTACTACCGCCACTCCGGCTATCCGGGCGGGCTCAAGCAACGCACCTACCCGGAGCAGCTCGCCAAGTTCCCGGAGCGTATCCTCGAACGCGCCGTCAAGGGAATGTTGCCCAAAGGCTCCCTCGGCGAAGCGATGTACAAGCACTGCAAAATCTACCGCAGCGCCAACCATCCCCACGCTTCCCAGATAACGGGCTCAGATCGCGCCCGCGAGAAGCGCGAAGCAGCGTTTGCCGCTACCCTTGGCGAACAGATGAAGCCCGCACGCTTGCGGCCACTCTCGGTCTCCCAGGCTACTGGGACGGAGGCGTAACGTATGGCAGAGCAATATTTCTATGGGACAGGCCGCCGCAAGACGGCGGTCGCACGCGTCCGCCTCTACCCCGGTAACGGTGCGGTCGTTATCAACGGCAAGCCGATGGAGGAGATCTTCTCCCGCGACATCCATCGCGCCGAGGTCCTCTCCGCCCTCACCCGGCTGGGCAAGGAGAACCGCTTTAGCGCCCAGATCAAGTGCGACGGCGGCGGCATCACCGGCTGGTCAGGCGCCATCCAGATGGGCATCGCTCGGGCGCTCGTCGCCAGTGACCCGTCCTGCAAGCCGCAGCTTAAGCGCGGCGAAAACCTTCTGACGCGCGACGCACGGATGAAGGAGCGCAAGAAGGCCGGGCTCAAGCGCGCCCGCAAGGCTCCGCAGTTCACCAAGCGCTGAACGCGCCTCACCACGCAATCTAAACCACAGAGGCCGGGCAGCAATGCCCGGCCTCCCGCGCGCAGTCAGCCCGCGGCTGCTGGCTGGCCGTTCAATTCCGGAAGTGGCACTCCCTGAGGCAATTCCTGACGAACCGCCAGCGAGACGCTGAACACGACGGTCCACAGCAGGAACACGAGCATCGCGATGGACCCTGGACCGTTCACGGCGAAGGGCATTCCGACAGGCAGCAGCGCCCCGGCGGCGATGCCCCAGGCCCACACCCAACGCGGGACCGCCCGAAGCTCTCGTGCCGCCGCCGCGAGGCCGATGGCGAAAAGTCCGAGGGGGAGGAAGCTCAGCACGAACGCGAATCCGCCCACGTCGCTAACCAGGCGGAGTAGTTGCGGGTCCAGCCCATCGTCCGCGCGGTAAAGAGCGGCCAGCAGGGCAGAGCCCGAGCCGAGCTTTATCGCAAGCGCGGCCGTCCCGGCCACCGTGGCCAGCCGGCATGGGAAGCCGGCCCTCGCCAGTCGCGTACCGGCGAACGCGATGAACACTAGTCCGAAGCCCATCCCCGCGATCTCCATGCCGACCGCCACCCACGACCGCATGGTGATGTCGTCCGCGTAATAGCGGGAGTATTCCGCCAGCGAGTCTCCGGGTTGTGGCGCGTCGCCGGCCTGTCCGATCACATCGTTCCCGAGTATCAGCAGCGCCACCCAGAGGACGCCGGTGAGCGCGAGCGCCCGTTGCCATGTCAGTCTGTCCATACGTCAATCTCCTCAGCCGGGCGTCAATCGTCCTGGCGCCTGGATTGTCTGGTTCCGTTGTATTCGCCCGCGTCCATCGGCGTAGCGATTCGCGGTCCACCTCCCGGTGGGCTCGCCGTCATCCTTCGGGAGGATGCCCGCCCGCACCACGGCCGTTACAGTTCGTCCATGTGGAGAATCCGCCGCGTTGCGCGCCTGGGAGTGTTCGTCGATTGGGGCCCGGCGGCCGCCATCGGCGCCCTGTCGCTGGCCATCAACCTGGTCGATCCCCCGGCCGGGTTCGACTGGCTCTCCGTCTGCATCCTCGGGTCGTACGCGCTCTCCGTGGGGTTGCGCCGCCGCGCGCCCGTGCCGCTCCACCTTCTGGTAGCCATCGCTGGAGCCGTCGAGATCCTCCGCACTCCCGCCGATGCGCACGGGTCGTTCGAAGGGTTCGTGGCGCTGGTGCTGACCGCGAACGCGGTTGGAGCCGGGACGCGTTCCCGCGCCGCGCTGGCCCTCGCGATTGGCGCCGTGCTTCCGCAGTACGTGGCCCTTTATGCGAGGGGCGGGTTGTCCAACGCCGTGGAGTTCATGCCCGAGATCGTCTGGGTTGGGGCGGCGGCCGGCCTTGGCCGCGCCTTCCAGAGCCGTGGGCGCCTGGTGTTGCTGCTCGAGGACAAGACCGTTCGGCTCGAACGTGAACGCGATGAGCGGCCACGCACAGCCGTCGCCGACGAACGCAGGCGAATCGCGCGCGAACTCCATGACGTCGTTTCGCACGCGCTGAGTGTTACGGTCATCCAGGCCGGCGCCGCTCGGCGGACGCTCTCGTCCGATGTGCCCGGCGCGGAACGCGCCCTCCTCGCCGTCGAGGACGCCGGGCGCGAGGCCCTCGGAGAGATGCGCCGGCTGTTGACGGTGTTGCGGGCCGACGAATCCGGTGAGTCCCGGACCCCATCTCCAGGTGTAGCCGCCATCCCCGCGCTGGTTGATCGCGTCCGCGAAGCCGGCCTCACGGTCGCCCTCACGTTGGAAGGCGCGGATCACCCGTTGCCGGGCGGCATCGACCTCGTCGTGTACCGGGTCGTACAGGAGTCGCTGACGAACGTCATGAAGCACGCTCGCGGCGGGCGGGCATGGGTTGCCGTCCGCATAGCCGGGGATGCGGTCGCTGTCGAAGTGCGAGACGACGGACCGGAGCAGGGAACGCCCTCGTTTGAGCCTGGGCACGGACTTTGGGGCATGCGCGAACGCGTGAATCTCTACGGAGGCAGCGTCGAGGCGGCCGCCCAGTCAACCGGCTTTGCAGTCCGCGTCGAGATTCCTCTTGGGGGCCTGTGATGGCTGAGCTACGCCTGCTCATCGCCGATGACCAGCAGTTGATCCGAGCCGGGCTCCGGGTGATTCTCCAGTCCGAGCCGGGCTTTCAGGTCGTTGGCGAAGCGGCCGACGGCGCCGAAGCGACGGCCCTGGCGGCTAGGCTTGAACCGGATATCGTCCTGCTGGACATCCGTATGCCCGTGATGGACGGGATCGAGGCAACCCGTCGCATCTGCGCCCTCCAGCCCGCTGTGCGGGTGGTGCTCCTCACGACCTTCGACCTCGATGACTACGTCTACGAAGGACTTCGCGCGGGCGCTTCTGGATTCCTCCTGAAGGACGTATCGCCGGAGCGGCTCACGGCGGCCGTGCGCCAGGTGGCGGCGGGCGAGTCGTTGCTGGCCCCCCAGGTCACGAGCCGTATGATCGCGGAGTATACCCGCCGCCCGAGGCACGGGACGCCATCGCTGCGCGAGCCGCTCACCGAGCGCGAAAGCGAGGTTCTCAGGCTCGTCGCACGCGGCCACTCAAATGCCGAAATCGCCGAGGGACTCGTCATCTCGGAGGCGACGGTCAAGACGCATGTGGCGAGGGTCCTCGCGAAACTGGCTGTTCGAGATCGCGTGCAGGCGGCCGTTTGGGCGTACGAGAGCGGTACCGTGTTCCCAGGGGATTTGCCGCTGGCGGGCCTGCGGCCTCCACCCGTCGCATGAATCTACGGCAGGATGGGGACCTCTTCGTTTAGTTCACGCAACACGGCACTCGCCAGCCGCTCGGCCCCGGCCAGCGTCAGGTGCACGCCGTCCGCCTGGCGCATGTTTTGCGTGGCGCCATTGGCGTCCGGCAGGAACGCGTTGTACTTGCCGGCGGAGTCCACAAAGAGCGACCAACTGTCGAAGTAGACGAACCCTTCGCGCCGCGCCGCCTCCTCGCGGTAGATCGCGTCGATGTCCGCCATCCGCGCGCTATAGCCGTCGGCTTCCATCACCGGCTGTCCCATCCAGATGACCAGCCGGTGCTCGTCCGCCACACGGTCCATCGTGCCCGCTACGCGCCGCCGGTACTCCGCCCGCCAGCCGTCCGTCAGCGGCTGAAAGACCTTGCCATCGGGCGTGCGAATGCCCTGGGCGTCGTTCGCGCCGAACATGATCACCATCACGTCGGGCTGCTGTTTCTCCGCCACCTCGGCGAGGTGAGCGGGCCAATCGTAAAAGTCTGGCCGCGTGAGCCCGCTGCTCGACCGCGAATCCAGCGTCGGCGTGAGTAGCCCGGTGCCGCTCGCCAGGCGGCCAAGGGATCCGCCGAACTGCACGGCCATCGAATCGCCGCCCACCCACAGCTTCAGGGGCGAGTCTGTGGCCGGGACACGCAAGCGGGGCGCTGGCGCCGCCGTCGGGGTCTGAACGGGCGGAGGCGCCGCGGATGTGCCCGGCTCGACGGGCGTCGCGCCGTTGGCTGGGGCCGCCTCGGAAGCCGGACCGCTCACGGATGGGGCCGCGTTCTGGCTCGCCGGCGGAGCGGCGGGGGAGTCGCTGGGCGCCGTCGCGAGCCCGCGGCCCAGGAGTTCGTCCAGCCACAATCGCGGCCGGTTGACGTAGGTGGCGTCGCTCACATCCTGGAAGGGCGCCCACACCCCGAGCCAGAAGTCGCGGCCGCCGCCGAACGGCTTCTTGCCCGCTCGATCGACAAGATGGTCCGCATTCAGGAGCGCGGCGAACAGCAGCGCCGCCACGATCACACCGACCGTCCGAAGGACTGGGCGCCGGGGGGCGTCCGCTGATGCGTGCGCCCGCGTCGCCGGCATTCGGTGCGTGACCGCCGGCTCGGATGCGTAGCGCGCGCCAGCCGCCTCCGCCAGGAGGTGCGGGATGTCGGCTTCCGCTTCTTCCATACCTCCAGACTAACGCAGAAGGCCGTTCAAAGGTTCCCCGCGGCCTCCCCCGTCTTGACCGTGAGGGCTGGCCCCGCCGCCTGCCGATGCCTGCTATACTGCCGCCATCGGAGGGATACCTGCTTGCCTACCATCCTCGACCCGACAGATGAGCGCGTCCCTGTACGCCGCTCGCTCACGCCCCGGCCAGAGGCCCTGACCGGAACAATCGGACTACTCGATATCTCGAAGCCCCGCGGCAACCTGCTGATCGACCAACTCGAACTCCGCCTGCGCGACCGCCTCCCTGGTGTCACGATCAACCGCTACAGCAAGCCCACCTTCACCAAGCCGGCCCCGGAAGACCTGCGCAGGAAGATCGCCGAGGAGTGCGGCTTCGTTATCGAAGCCCTCGCCGACTGAGGATCTTGCACAACGTGCAGTGTGCACGACACGACATGGTTCGAAATCCAGGGCATTCCTTCGGTCTTCATCGCAAGCACCGAGTTCATCGACGCCGCTGAAGTCCAGAGCAAGGCGCTCGGCCTCCCGGACGTGAAACGCGTCTTCGTCCCGCACCCTATCCAGGATGCGACTGACGACGAAATGCGCGCCAAAGCCGACGCCATCGTCGAGGAAGTGATCGCCGCCCTCGTCGATTAGCCGTCGCGCTCCGCCGCGGCGCCAGGCGTCGGGGAGTATTGGCTCCCCTCGCCCGCGAAGTCGGGTAGGCTCGGGGGCAGCGCCTTGCGTGACGCGTCATTGGCTCCCCTCGCCCGCGAAGTCGGGAGAGGGGCGGGGGGGTG
>JANXYE010000026.1 GCA_025350285.1 Chloroflexota bacterium | reverse complement strand
CAGTTCTTCGAGGACGGGCAGGCTCGCCGGTAGCAGCGATTCGCCGATGTGCTCCCGCGGGAACTGTTCCTTTTCGAAGAGCACGACACGGTGGCCCTTGCGCGCGAGCATGGTCGCCGCGGTGGAGCCCGCTGGCCCGCCTCCGATGACGATGACGTCGGTGTGGGGGGAGGGCATCAGGAGGCGCGACGTTCGGTTTGAACGTTTCGTGCACGAAGTGACCCCGGCGAGCGTGGAGTCGAGGGTGCGCGCAGCCGCCTGCGCACCACTTTTCCGTCCTTGCTAGTCACCTTCAGCGTGACTTCGACGCCGAGCGCGCCGAACACACGCTGGACCGTATCCCAGAGTGGTTGAACTTCCGCCCTTTCGAGCCGACAGACTTCGGGCTGGGTAATCCCTGCGCGGACCGCCAACTCTCGCTGAGAAATCCCAACGGCAGATCGCAGCGACAGAAGCGCGAGCGCGAGTTCGTCGCGCGAACTTCGTTCCAGGAATGCCGCGGCGGTCGCCGGATCCTGAGTCAGCGTTTCTTCGAGACGGTCCCAGTCATCCACGGCACACCTATCCTCGCCGGATCCGGAGTTACTACAGCGCGTGTTGCTTATCCGTGGGTGGAGCCTCCTGGGCGCGGTTCCACATCGCCGCCATCGATCCGGTCCGCGCTCGCTCGTTCCAGTAGCGCAGTTCTTCATCGACGGACATCCCGGCCGTGACTTCGACATGGTGCGCTCTAACTCTCTCAAGCCACTCCATGACCTTGAAGTTTTCCGGCTCTTCATTCATCAAAGCGAACCTCCGGCGGCGAAACAATTCGCAAAGCGTTGTACCCGTTCGCCGCGTTCACCCCATTGTAGCCGCTGATGCGGTCCGAGTGGACGATGTGCTGAAAGTTCCACGACACGATCGCATCGGCGCGCGCGACGCTGGCAATCGCGACGTGCTCGGCATCTCGCTCGGACTTTGGCGAAACGACACCCGCGTCCATGTAGGCGCCGCGGAGGGCGAGGGCTGCCGCCGACAGCCAGACCTTCGCAGCGGGCGGTGACGTTACAGATAAGGCCAGGGCCTGCACCCGATCTGGTGCGAACTCCAACTCGGCCACCACCAACTGACTGAACAGCACGACGGCTTGCCCGGCGCGCACCGCGGCAAACAGTCTGCGCGTCGCTAACTCGAACTCGACATCGAAGTAGCCGCCGTAGATGCAGGTGTCGAGATATAGACGAGGGATCGCCGCCACTTCTTTCACCGCCCCGAGAACTTCGGCTCCCTCTTCTCCTGGAAGGCCTTCACCGCCTCGCGGTGGTCGTCCTTCGTCATCGAGACCTCTTCCAGCGCCAGCGAGACCGGCAGGACGAGGTTCGACACAGCCTTGATGAACTTGTTCACCGAGACTTTCGTCGATTGCACCGCGTAGGGGGCGCCGTTCGCGAGGCGGCGGGCGATGGCGAGCGCCTCGGGCAGGGCCTGGCCTTCGTCCACTACTTTGTTCACGAGGCCGAGCGCCATCGCCTCGTCGGCCGTCAGCAGGTCGCCAGTCATGAGAAACTGCTTTGCCCGGTTGACGCCGATCAGCAGTGGCCAGATGACGGCGCCGCCGTCACCCGCGGTGATGCCCATCTTCACGTGGGGGTCGCCGATACGGGCGTTGCGAGCGGCCACGACCACGTCGCAGAAGAGCGCGATCGTGGCGCCGAGCCCGGCCGCCGGACCATTCACGGCCGAAACGATCGGCTTCTCCAGATCGAGCAGGTTATCCACGATGCGGCGGGCTTCCTGCATCATCGGCATGCCCGACTTCGGCGCCATGCGCGAGCCGGGGCCGAAGTCGCCGCCCGCGCAAAACGCGCGGCCGGCCCCGGTGATGACCGCCGCCCGCACCTCCGGGTCCGCCTGCACGTCGAGCGAAATCTGCATGAGCTCGGAGTGCATCACGCCGTTGACGGCGTTGAGGCGTTCGGGCCGGTTGAGCGTGAGGATGGCGATGCCGTCCTGCTTCTCGATGAGGATTGTTTCGTAGTTGTCCTGGTTGAGCATGATCGGCCTCCCTTGGTACCGGAGTTCTACAGCGAGGGACTGCGGGCGGCAAGGCGACAACTCCGGGCTACGGGACGCGGATGAACCCGATGGCGCCACCCGGACTTTCGGAGAGGAGGACGACTGTCCCGTCGTTGAGTACGGACATTGAGGCGATGTTCCGGTGCGCAAGCAACATCTCGGGCGTGGACTTGGCGCCCGGGGGCAAAGAGGGGACGCCACGGATGATAGGCAGGGTGAACTCTGTAACGTGGCCGGAGAGGTCTTCGAAGTAGACGCGGTCGGTTCCTGCTACCGCACCCCACGTTCCGCGCCCCGCCGCAACCGCGACAATGTCAAACTTGCCATTCCACGGGATCGCCGTCTTCACGGTTGAATGCTGAACGCTCGTGGAGTCGCCGGAAACGGCCTCCATTCCGCCACCGGGAACAGACTGGGACGCGTAAACGGGCAGGTCACCGCCACCCGAGAACGTGAACGGACGCCCGATGTCCGCCCGCTTGGCGGTGAAAGCGACGGCATCGACGACGGCCGCCCCGGGACCGCCGACGGATACGACGCTAAACGGGGAGGAGGCAAGCAATCCCCCGCCGGGGAGGGCAACGATGTCCTTCGGCGGAGGAACGCCTTCGGGAAGAGTAACGACCCCGACGGGCTTTAGCGTCGCCCCGTCGAGGATGTCGAGGCGAGTCGAATTGGCCCGGCCTACGACGAGTCGCCCGGCTTGCCACGCGAGGGCGCGGATGTAGTCAATCTCGCCGATCTGGACTAGCGGAGTGTCACCAACGGTGGCCGATTGAACTACACCGTCCCTGGACACCAGGTAGATGGATCGCCCTGCACCGAACGCGAATCGGTCGCCTGCACGGGTCGCGGCCGTAGGGGATCCAGTGATCGCGGCGATGTGCTCGACGCGGCCGGTCGATGGAGTCGCCTTGAAAACGGCCGAATCGAACGTCCCGTCGTCGGCGATCCGCTCAAGCGCGGCGAACCAAACGGCGTCGCCGTCCGCTACCGGCGGTGACACGTTCGATGTGGGCAACGCCTGCCAGGCGATACGGGAATCGCCGGGATCTGCGGGCGGAGCGGTGACCGCGCCTTCCGCAGCCGCCCCCTGTGTACCGCGAAGTCGGACTTCGTCGTCGCGCGACTGGATGATCAGCACGGAGATCAGGCCTGCGGTGGCCGCTGCCGCGACCATCGTGACTATGGAAAGCCGTGGGTCACGGCGGGTCTGAGAACGAATTGCCCGGTTCATTCTAGTAGGCTCCCTTCGCGCGGAACTGATAGTTGGTAGATTGACCAGAGCGATAGTAGCCGTAGCTCCCGAGGATGGAGGTGTTCGACGAACCCCAGTCGGACCACGTCGCGCTGGTGAGACGCTTGACTCGATCGGCTGAAGCGAGACATCCATTCCCTGGCTGAGTTCCGCCAAAACAAACCCAGCCATGCTCCGTGCCAGATCCTGGAACTGCGTAAGCGCCGACGGGACTTAGCCACGAGTACGGATAGTACTCCAGCATGGCGTCAGCCCGGAACTGAGACCCGTACTTGAGTACCCACCCGGTGCTGGCAAGAGATCCGTTGATCCAAGAGTGAACACCCCACACAGCGACGGTCCCTAAGGATCCGCAATCGTACGATTCGTCGAGTTGGTGCACATCGACCAGATGATCTGTCCCGGGAGTGTACCCACCGTGCCCATAGAAGAAATGGCCGTTGCAATAGGTCCAATATTCGGTGTACCAGTTGAAGTCGCTGGTCATGGGCTGTCCCGTCCAGTAGTTGAACTGCCCGTTGTAGAAACCGGACTGAGCGTACTCAAAGGTTACGCCGTAGCCAGCCGGAGGGCTAAAGTCGGTGATTCCGTACCAATCCGCGAACCCGTTTTCAGTCGGGTTCGATACGACGGTACTCGCCGCCGACAGCCGTCCTTTTGCGCCCCGGTAGACCTGGGCGGTCCCGCTGTGCTGACCAGCGTATGCGCGTGTGTCAATGCTGGCGCCCTCGTTGACACACACCACTGGGTCGGCCGTGCAGGCCGTTGCAGCGGCGAGGGCCTTTGTTAGCAGCAGGAAGGGCAGCAGGTATGCCGCGGCCACGAGCGCCACTTTGAAAGATGTGGACCGAGAAGGTCCACGCGATGGGATCCTCAGAGTAGTGTAAACATCCACGCGAGCCTCGGCTTTTGGCGAGATGACGCCACCCTAGCCGCCCCCCCCTGCGGCCTGTCAATGGGTAGCCGGTGGCTCCGTGAAATTTTGCGTTGCGTTTACAAAACGAGTCCCGGGCGGTTACACATTGGCGCTCGTCAAGCGGCTGGTCCCGGTGTGTGTCGGCGCGACCCGTCGGGATGGGCAGCGCCTGACATCACTCACGCTGGCTCGCTCCGGAGTTCAGCCGGTACGTCGAAGTCGACCGACTGGCCGCCGCGGGTGAGCAGCAGCGGCCGCACGCCGTTCGTTATCGTCTCGCCGCTGACCACGCACTTGCGCACGTCGTTGCGGTCCGGCAGTTCGAACATCACGTCCAACAGCCGTTCTTCTAACACCGTGCGGAGGCCGCGGGCGCCGGTCTTGTGCTTGATCGCTTCCTGGGCGATTGCCCGAAGGGCGTCATCCGTGAACACGAGTTCCACGCCGTCCATCGCGAAGTAGCGCTGGTACTGCCGCACGAGCGCGTTCTTCGGTTCGGTGAGGATGCGCTGGAGGGCGTGCTCATCGAGTGATTCGAGGCCCACGACCATCGGCAAGCGCCCCACGAATTCGGGGATAAGTCCGAATTCGAGCAGGTCATCGTGCGTTACGTGGGTCAGCAGGTTCGCATTCTTCTTCTTCGCGGTGGCCCGGAAGCCGAGCCGGACGTGGTCCCGCGTGAGCCGCTTCTCGATGTGCTCATCGAGCCCTTCGAAGGCGCCGCCGCAGATGAAGAGGATGTTCTGCGTGTTGATCTGGAGGAAATCCTGGTGAGGATGCTTGCGCCCGCCCTGGGGTGGCACGTTCGCGACGCAACCTTCGATGATCTTCAGGAGCGCTTGCTGTACGCCTTCGCCGGAGACATCGCGCGTGATCGAAGGGTTGTCGCCCTTGCGCGCGACCTTGTCGATCTCGTCGATGTAGATGATCCCGCGCTCGGCCTTCTGGATATCGAAGTCCGCCGCCTGGATCAGGTGGAGGAGGATGTTCTCGACGTCCTCGCCGACGTAGCCGGCTTCGGTGAGGGCGGTCGCGTCGGCGATCGAAAACGGCACGTCGAGCAGCTTCGCGAGGGTCTTGGCGAGGTACGTCTTGCCGGTTCCGGTCGGCCCGACGAGCAGGATGTTCGACTTTTCAAGTTCGACATCCGAATCGCCGCCCGTCTGGCCGATGCGTTTGTAGTGGTTGTACACCGCGACCGAAAGGACCTTCTTGGCCTGCTCCTGGCCGATAACGTAATCGTCCAGGTGTTCGTACATAAATCTCGGTGGCGGTACGCGCTGGCCGGGCCCGATGCCGGTCTTGGCGCCAGCCGCCGAAGCGCCGTGGGTGCCCGTCTCCTCGTCGATGATTTCGCGGCACAAGTCCACGCACTCATCGCAAATGTAGACGGCGCCGGGCCCGGCGATGAGCCGCCGGACCTGGTCCTGATTCTTGCCGCAGAACGAGCAGTGATACTGCACGCGGTTCGTTCGATTACCGGCCAACGCGTCCTCCCCAGGCTAGCTCTTGGCGTCCGTTGGGCGCGCGAGCAATTCGTCCACGAGTCCGTACTCCATCGCGCCCTGGGCATCAAGGTAGTAGTCGCGGTCAAGGTCCTTCGTGACCTTCTCCAGCGTCTGCCCTGAATGCCTGGCGATGATGCCGCGGACGATCTCGTTGTTCCGCAGAATCTCCTTGGCCGCAATTTCAATATCGGACGCCTGCCCGCGCGCACCACCCAGCGCTTGATGCATATGCACAGTTGCGTTGGGCAGGGCGTAGCGCTTGCCCTTCGCTCCGGCGCAGAGCAGGACGGTGCCCATCGATGCCGTCATCCCGACGGCAATCGTCGAAACGGCGGGCTCTATCAATTGCATGGTGTCGTAGATAGCCAGGCCAGAGGAGATCACGCCGCCGGGCGAGTGGATGTACATGCTGATATCCCGCTCCGGGTCCTCGCGCTGGAGGAAGAGGAGTTGGGCGACGATCAGGTTCGCGACCTGATCATCGATCGGCGTGCCGAGGAAGATGATTCGCTCCTTCAGCAAGAGCGAGAAAATGTCGAAGGCGCGTTCCGAGCGCGGCCCGCTCTCGATCACGGTCGGGATGATCGCCCGCACGAGCGGATGGTTCAGGGTTTCCTGGTTCAAGCCTTGGTCTCCTCATCCGCCGTCACGGCCGCGCTGGGTTCCGTAGCTATTTCGGGAACGGCCGGCGGGGCGGGCGGTTCTGGCGCTTCGCCCCTGGCGATGGCGATGAGCCGCTCCAGGGTGCGCTGGCTGCGAAGGTCCCGGTTCACGGTGGTCCGCCCATCCGGCGTGTTAAAGATTTCGCGGAAGCGCTCCGCCTGCTCCCCCATCGGCTCGCAGATACGGTCGATCTCGGCGTCGATGTCCACGGGCGTCACGTCGATACCTTCGACTTCCGCGAGCTTGAGCAGCGCAAGCGAGCGCTTCACGCGCGCGTCGGCGACGGGCCGAAAGTCCCGGCGGTAGTCTTCCTCGCTGCGGCCGATGCGGGCCAGGTACTCGCGGTACTGTTTTGTGTCGTTCCCGGCCATTTCGCGGATGATGGCGTCGGTTTCCTTCTCGACCAGGAGCTGCGGGTAGTCGAACGTCCCGCCCTCCACGAGCTTCTCGATGATCGCCGAACGGTGGTTGTTCTCTGCTTCCTGCTCGCGCTGGGCGAGCAAGTCGGTGCGGACGCGCTCCTTGAGGGCGGCCAGCGAATCGAACTCCTCCGCGTTGACCATGGCGGCCAATTCGTCATCTTCGTCCGGGAGTTGTTCTTCCTTGACTTCGCTCACTTTGAGTGCGAAGTGGGCGGTTTTGCCCCGCTCCGCTTCCACCCGGAAGTCATCCGGGATGTCAATATCGACTTCCTTGGTATCGCCTTTGCCCATGCCGAGGAAGGCGTCCTTCAGGCCGGGCATGAGCAGGATACCGTCCTCGCGCAGCGCGAACTCCGCGTCCAGGTCCTCCATGAAGTCCTCGCCAGCAATCGTGGCGACGACATCGGCGATGAGGAAGTCTCCCCAGGTGGCCGGGCGTTCGACGGGGACGTGGGTGGCGTTGCGCCGCCGCAGGAGTTGCACCTGTTCGTGGATGTCGTCGTCCGTCACTTCGACGGTATTTTTTTCGACCCGGATCGAGCGGTACTCCTTCAGTTCCGTCGTCGGGCGGACCGGCACGGAGAACTTCAGACGGACGGGGTCGAGCGCCAGGTCGTCAAGCGTCGGTTGGTCGATCGCGTCGATTTCTTCCGCCTCGATCGCCTCGTTATAGATAACGGGCACGAGGTCGTCCAGGGCTTCGCCCATGATGCGCTGACGGCCGATGTATTTTTCGACCATGGCGCGAGGGGCTTTGCCTGCGCGGAAACCGGGGACGCGAGCCTTGCCCGCCAGCTTTCGGTAGGCGGATTCGTAGAACTTATCGACCCGCTCCTGGTCGACTTCGATATCGAGTTGCATGCGGCTTTCAGGAAGCCGCTCGAGGGTTACCTTCAAGGTTCGTTGAGTCCTCCACAGCGAGTATAGCAACTCTCCCGTTGAGGGGACGAAGATGGGCGGTTGGCCCCGCCGAACGGGTAGCCGCGGCGCTCAGCCGGGTCGCGAAGAGCCGGGAGGAACACGCGACCGCGACGGTCGTGCCTGCAAGAAGTGATGGTTCGATCGGCATTGGTACAGAAGCGCCCAGCACCGGCACCTCCCGCGTGCGCCGGGGGTGAGGGTCTTACGGCCAGGCGGATCCTCAGAGCCGGGAGGAACACGCGACCGCGACGGTCG
>JANXYE010000481.1 GCA_025350285.1 Chloroflexota bacterium | reverse complement strand
GCGGTACTGACGACGGTCTGGTCCAGGGCGCCGATGAAGAGCGTGAGCATGAGGCTGCCGAGGAGAAGCCAGCGTTGGCGGGGTTCGAGCGCCTCGGCAAAGGGTTTGGGGGCTTCTGGGGCGGCGGTTGGGGACACGCGGGGATTCTAACTATTCATGGCCGGAACACCAACCAGAGGCTCCGTGGTTCGCATGCGAACCCGGGCCGCGGCGGGCCCGTGCCTAGCCGGGCAGGACGGGGGGTATTCGATCCTCCGCCGCCAGAGCGCGGGCCATGACGGCGAAGATCGGGTCGGTGCGGCCGGGGTTGGGGCTCAAAACGAACGCTTCGGAGGGGGCGAAGGCCCCGGAGAGGCGGAAATACATGCCCACGAGCTGGGCATGGTCGCGATCGCCGAGCGCTTGCCAGACGTTGACCGCCTTCGTCGGGAAGCAGCGGTTCGAAAACGTGACGATGAACGGGCCGCCGGGCATGAGCACACGGCCGACTTCGGCGAATACTTCGACCGGGCGAGTGAGGTACTGGACGGAGACGGTGACGATCGCGCCTTCGAACGAGGCCTCGCCCCAGGGGAGCGCCGGGTTGCGGTTGAGGTCGTGGATAAGGCGTTCGGTGAGGCGGGGGTTGGCGGCGAGTTCCGGCGCGTTCATGCCGAGGCCGGCGACGGCGGCATAGTCGATCTCGTCAGGAAGGTGCGAGACCCAGCTTGTCATGAGGTCGAGGATGCGGCCGCCGGGCGGGAGCTGTTCGCCATAGAAGCGGCGGGCGGCGCCGATCGCGGCATCGTCGATGTGGGTGACAAGACGGGGGCTCGTGTAGAACCGGTCGTCCGGCGATTCATCGGCGCGGGCGAAGTGCTCTGGCTGAAACGGGTAAATCGGATGTTCGGACACTCGGGCTACCCGTTTGGCCGTTCTTCGATGACTGCATCGTAGAAGCGGGCGCGGGGGTGGCCGACGATGATGCCCTCGGGCATGCCGCCACCGTGGGCCTTGCGAAAGGCGTCCGACTGAGTCCAGGCGATGAAATCGGCCCGGTCCCGCCAGACGGTATGGGAGATGTAATCGCCGGGGTCATCTCCTTTGAGGAGCGCGAACTGGATGAATCCGTCGAAACCCTGCAAGTAACTCTCACGGGCGCGCCAGGCCCCTTCGAAGTCGGCGCCGTGGCTGGGCTCAACCTGGAACTGATTCATGGCGATGAACAAAGGTCGCACCTCGGAGGAGTGTGAGGAGAGTCTACACGTCCGCGAGGGTCTGCTCCCGCGCTGCTGGTAGGCTGCGGAGGTGCGCGTCGTTTCATGGAACATCCGGGCTGGCGGTGGACGCAGGGCGGCGGCTATCGCGGCGCAGTTGGTGGAGTGGCGGCCGGATGTGGTGGTGCTCGGGGAATTCCGGGCAACGCCACCAAGCCTCTGGCTCGCGGCGGCTCTGGGAGACCTTGGGCTTCGGCATCAGGCGCTCACGACGAACGCCGCGGACCCCGCGCGGAACGCGTTGCTGGTGGCCTCGCGCTGGCCCCTGAGGCAGCGGAGGGTGCGGGCCGCGCCGGGCGAACCGGGGAAATGGGCGCTCGTGCGGGTCGATTCGCCGCTGCCATTCCACCTGGGCGCGATGCACATCCCGAACGAGGTGACCAGGCGGAAGTGGCCGTTCATGGAGGCTTTCTCGGCGACGGCAGCGGCCTGGCGGGCGGGACCAGCGCTGTTCATCGGTGACACGAACAGCGGGCGATCGATCGCTGACGAAGAGAACGCCGTCTTCGGTCCACGTTATGACGCCTGGTTCGACGGGTTGGCGCGGGCGCGCTGGACGGACGCGTTTCGCCACGCCCACGGAGCGCGGCGCGAGTTCACCTGGTACGCGCCGAACAGCGGCAACGGGTTCCGCATCGACCAGGCGTTCGTGAACCGGGCGATGCTGCCGCGGTTGCGGAGCGTGGCCCACGCCTGGGGAGCGAGCCGGGAGTCCACCCGGAGGGACGCGCTCAGCGACCACGCGGCCCTCATCGTGGACTTCTCGGACGATTGAAATGCAGGCACGGATCCGCTGGCGGCGCGCGCAGCACGAACGGGCCGCCAATTACAACGAAGCCCGTAGAGCCTCGACCGGCTCCAGCCGGGCCGCACGAATTGCGGGGTAGAGTCCGGCCAGCAGCCCAACAAGAGACCCGGCTATCGGAGCAGCAAGGGGTACCCAAAGTTCAAGCACGGGAGTCCACGTTCGGAGGGCGGCAACGCCCACCACCGCCAGGGTGCCGGCCGAGGCGCCCACGACACCGCCAATCGCTCCGAGGAGCGTGCTCTCCAGGAGGAATTGGGTGGCAATGTGAGACCGGGTGGCCCCAAGCGCCCGCCGAAGCCCGATTTCGCCAACGCGTTCCATCACGGAGACGAGCGTGAGGTTCGCGATGCCGATAGCCCCGACAGCCAGCGAAACCAGGCCGAGGAGCAAGAACAGGGAGTTCAGGTCGTTCTGGACTCCGGCCCGCACGCGCCGAGGTTCCGGGGGAGCAGTGACCTTCAGCAGCGCCGGGTCGTTCGGACTCAACGCGAGGGGGGCCTCGGCGGCAACCGCGTAAGCGGCGCCCAGGCGGGTTTCCACCTGTGCGCCGCCGGGCGCGAGGAGCCCGAATTCGCTCC
>JANXYE010000023.1 GCA_025350285.1 Chloroflexota bacterium | reverse complement strand
CCACGACCGCTCCTCGCGCAAAACTTTGAATCGCACGCCCAGGAGCTTCGCGCCCCTCGAAGCTACGCTATGGTCGCCTGCGCGATTCGATCACCAGCATCACGGCCAGCGGGACGAGCACGATCCCGCTGATGAACTGCGCCCAGAACAGCGGCCCGACCGGATCGACTTCCAGCAAGGCGAAGCCGCCCGCGCCGGCAAGCGCGATCAGGCACACTCCGTAGAACTCCTTGGCCGCGCTCACTGGCCAGTTCAGCCCGTACCGCTTGCCCCGCGTCTGCGCGACCGTGAACCCGATGACGGCGACGATCACCGGTGTCGCGATGAGCGCGCTCGCCAGCGTCGCGACGGTGAAAATGACGAACGCGCCGCCGCCAAGGAGGGGCTCAAGAGCGTCCGCCGCCTGGCGCATGCTTTCGAGTTGCAGGCCGCTGTCGCCGCTCTGGTGAATAGCGGCCGCCGAGGCCACCATCACCGCAAACAGGACGATGTTGGCGTACACCATCCCCACCGCCGCCCCGTGGCCGGGTTCGTCCATGCCCGGGTGGCGGCGGGCCAGCTGTTTGGCGTCCTCCGCCTGCCAGATGAAGACGTACGGCGTAAGAATTGCCCCAACGACTCCGACGATCGTCAGCAGTTCCGCCTTCGAACCCGGCACCGAGGGCAAGAACCCGCCCGCGACGGAGCTCAACGACGGCCGCGCCACGATCGCCGCGAAAATGTAGAGCGCGTACAGCGGCGTGAGCAGAAACAACACGCGCCGCACGGCCGCGAACGACCCGCCGACGAGCAAGGCCGCGGGGAACGCGACGCAGGCCAGCGTCGTCACCGCATACGGCAGCCCCGTGAGGTCCGCGAGCAGGTTCGCCACCCCCGCGATGTCCGCCCCCAGGAGGATCTCGTTGTTCACCACCAGCATCAGGCCGAGGAGCGCCGCCAGCGGCGTCCCCACGCGGTAGCGCGCGAGGATGCTTAACGCTTCCTGGCGTTCGAATCCGATGCGCACGGCCAACCGGTCCAGCCAGATGAGCAGGGCCGTCGTCAGCGGCATCAGCCAGAGCAGCGAGAACCCCGCGGACGCCCCGGCCTGCGTACACGTCACAATCGCCGAAGGGTCGGTATCGGAGGCTCCGGTGACGATGCTCGCCCGGAACGTCCGCCAGGAAACGCGGCTCACCAGCGCACCGTAGCGCCTCCCGCCGAACCGGTGACCACCGTCCAGGCCGGTTCACACACTCGCAACACGGGACCACCGGGCGCACCGAGCTACAGATAGAGGTCCCAGAGCCCTACTCCACCCAACTCCTCCGCGACTGGCGTAGAGTGCGGGTGTATCCGCCGTGCTCGGCTCGGCGGGAAATTCTGGCGTTCGACGGTGCTCAGCTATGTCCGTGCGGTTTGGTCTCGCCTACGACTTTCGCAACCCTCGAGAATGGCGCCGCCCCTGGACGGAGGTGTACGCCGGGATCATCGACCAGGCCGTCGAAGCCGAGGCGATGGGCTTCGATACCGCCTGGATGACCGAACACCACTTCGTCGAGGATGGCTACACCCCCGCGCCTCTGCCGCTGATGACCGCCATCGCGATGCGCACAAAGACGATGAAGGTCAGCACGGACATCCTCCTGATGCCCTTCTATAACGCGATCCGCCTCGCGGAAGAGCTGGCCACCATCGACATCCTCTCCGGCGGACGCGTCATGCTCGGCATCGGCATGGGTTACCGCGACGAAGAGTTTGCGGCTTTCGGCCAGACTCGCGCCCAGCGTATGAAGCGCACGACCGAGGCCATCGATGTCCTCCGCGGGGCCTGGGCCGAAGGGCCGTTCTCCTACTCTGGCACGTACTACCAGCTCAACGGCGTGGACGTGACGCCGAAGCCGGTGCAGCCCGGCGGTCCGCCGCTCTGGCTGGCCTCATCCAGCGAAGCCGCCGCCCGGCGCGCGGCACGGCTCGGCCTGCACCTGCTCCCCCAGGGCGACCGCGCCGCCGCCTACTTGCCCTGGCTCGATGAACTGGCGAAGCTCGGCCGTGCGCCTGGGGATTACATGATTGGCATGATCAAGCCGTGCTTCATCGCCGATTCGCGAAACGACCCGATGTGGATCGAAGTGAGCGAGCGTGAACGTTACCGCTGGGGCACCTACCGCCCCTGGATAGCGGCCGGCCAGCCCGCGACGCAGCCCACGTCCGGCGAACCGGACCCGATTAACCAGTCCTGGTTCGTCGGCTCGGCCGATGAGGTTATCGACAAGATCAGCCGCTTCCGCGAGTCGATCCCGGTGACCGACTTCATCAGCTGGGGCTGCCCGCCGGGCATGGACCCGAAGCTCATGCTCCCCCGCCTCGAACGGTTCGCCCGCGACGTGATGCCCCACTTCGCGAAGTAGCCGGCGGATCCCGGCCGCACGTGACAACGAGCGGTCCAACGTCCGTGCCCACGCGCTGATCGGCGGGCTCACTGGAGACTGAACCGCTCCGTATCCGTCGCGGCTAGGAGTGACGCGCATCCTAATCCTAGCCGCGAGTGGCGAACGAGCGGTTCGTTGATGTAGCTCGTGGCCCAGGCGTGCGGTATGGACCGCTCCGTATCGGTCGCGGCGAGGATGACATCGTCGGGCGCTCGATGCTGGCGGCCTCGCTT
>JANXYE010000669.1 GCA_025350285.1 Chloroflexota bacterium | reverse complement strand
CGCGACTATGGCGGCATCCCTCGCGGCGGCGGCCGCCACACGGGTCTCGGCCCTGGCGTCGAGCACCGAAATCGCGACGGCATCGGCGGCCGAGGCCAGCGCCACCCCTCTGGCGTCGCTCCCCAGTGGGCAGCTCACAATCGTCCGAAGTCGCATTACGCCCGCCTCGCGCCGTAGGCGCCGCCAGTGAGATACGAAGGTGGTTGCAACTGCGCCAGGTTGATGTCCTGGCGCAGCGCCATCACCGATTGAAGATGGTCCAGGGCGTGGCGGAACATCAGCTCCGCCAGCCACTGGCAGGTGAGCGGACCCCAGCGCGTGTCGTTCCGCCACCGCATCCAGGTGCTATCGCCCATGTCCCGGAAGATGAGCAACTCCTCATCCCGGATGCGCATCAGCTCGTTCATCGCGCCGCTCAGTGCCTCCGCTGGCCGATACCGCCGCTCGTGCCACTCCCGCCGGCTGTAGTCCAACGGGTCGAGCATGTCGGCCACCGTCGCCCAGCGCAAGAGCGGCAGATAGACCTCCTGCTCCATGTCGCGGATGTGGGCGACATGCTCATGAATGGTCCATTCTGTGTCCGAAGGGCGGTAGTGCCCCTGGTCCAGGGTCAGCGGCCGCACGGCCCAGGCGAGGTCATCCGTGGCCTGCCGCAGCCGCCCGAGGAGTTCCATGCGGTACGTGGAAGCTTCACTCATCGTGGCCGCGTCCTCCTCGGTGTGGGCCTCAGCGGGCCCGTCCGCAGCCAGTATAGCCGACCCCTCCTACAGGTTCTCGGGGTTCGGGAGGTCCTTCGCCAATTGGTCGTATCGGCGGGCGTATTTTCCGATGTCCGGCTTCGGTCCCATGACGGCGTCCATCTGTTTCCCGAACTTCGATTCCGCATCGGCGACCTGGTCCAGCAACGTCTTGTGCTGTGCGAACTTCGTCACCGCGCGGGTCATTCGCTCCGGGCCCGCGGAGCAATGGGAACACACGGGGGCCGGCACATCCGCGGTGACCGCGCGCTTGAACACCGTCTCCCGCCCGCCGCATTCGCCGCAGAGGAACTCATAAACAGGCATGGCACCAAGCCTACCGGCGGCCACCCGTTTCCGCGAGTCGCCCGCGAAACGGAACGAGGAAGGCCCAGGCCTCCCTCGTTCCGATCGTTACTTGACCCGCCCGGCTATTCGACCGTGAAGTCCGTCGCCATGCCCTTGAAGGCGTGAGGCGTGTGCTCCTTGTCGTCCTGGTCGGCAACGAAGCAGAGGAAGGCATATCGGCCCGGCGCCAACTTCTCCTTGATCACGACATCCGCTTTGTCGCCCGGACTGAAGAGGAAGGCCCCGCCGACCTGCTCCACGCCCTGTGGGTTCTCTTGCTTGAGCAGTTCCTGGAGGTCGCCCTTCTCGGGCAGCTTCTCAAGGATCACCATGTGTGGCTGCTTGCCCTTGTTTTCGACGCGGAGGACGGTCACGTTCTTGCTCGTGATGTCCTTTCGCGTGAACCCGAAGGCGAAATCCGTCAGGTCGAGGTTCACGGTCTTAGCGCCCGCCGGGATCGTTCCCGCGGACTTGACGTGGAGTTCATCGATCTTCCACTCGCCGCCCTGCTTCACGGCGAGTACATACGCGTTGTAGTCGAAGCCGTTTTCCCCTAAACCGATTTCAATCGTCGCCTTGCTACCGGAGACGGTGACCTTCTTAATCGTCGGCAGGTCATCAGACTGGAACTTCGAAGGGTCCGCTTTCGCCTCCTCGCGCGTGTAGCCCCCCACAGCCTTCAGCCACTTGTCGGTCACGTGCTTGAGGTACTTGTCGGCGTCGCCGTTCTTTTCGCCCTCCAACTCCTCGTTGAGGGCTGCCGTCACTTCGTCCACTGCCTTGCCGCTCGTGCTCCCGCCGCCGTCATCATCGCCGCACGAAGTCGCGAACGCGCCCACACCGAGCAGCACCGCCGCGCCGGCTGCGACCATCGCCATGGATTTCAGTCTTTTGATGGGTCGTGTCTGCATTAAAATCTCCTCGGTCCCTCGTAAATTGGGCTCCGGCAAACTTTACGCTAGTAAAGTTCTACCAGAGTGTGAAGCACTTCACTCAACGGCGAATCGTGATGCGCGAAATTTGTGTGGCGCGTACGGGCG
>JANXYE010000653.1 GCA_025350285.1 Chloroflexota bacterium | reverse complement strand
GCCGGCAACTCCAGCCGGACCACGTTGCCCTTGTCCGCTCCATCAGGTAGAACGGCGCGCCGATGACGCTCACGTCTTCACAGAGCAGCACCGGTCGAGGCACCCGCGCGCGTCCGTGGAGGGCCGAGATGAACCGGAACTCCCGCACAACGTCGTGCGCGGTCGGAAGCAGCGGACCCGCCGGCGGCCGGCGCATGACCCAGCGGTCCTCGCCCCGGTTCACATAAAACGTTTCGTTCGAAAAGCCGGCCGTGTGCTTCTCGGCCGACACTTCGCCACCGCCCGGCAGGCGCGCGTTGATGTAGCGCCCCAGCGCTTCCACATCGACGAGTTGTTCCCGCGCGTTCCCGGCCATGGCTGCCTCCACCGCACCCCGGAGTCTCGCGACCGCACAAAGAACGGGCAAGCGGGGGCTACGCGCCGCATGGACCCCGTGTCATCCGTACCGCGCTTTCAGCACCGCGCCATCAGTACCGCGCGCGAAAGCAAGCGGCGCCGGGGCCACGAACCAGCTTGGAGCCGCCTCCTACGTCTGCCCTCCCGTAGACTCGGCCTACTTACCAACCGGAGCCGCCCTTATGCCCGAAGTCCACCTCACCAAGCAGATGTCCGAGGCGTTCGCCAGCGCCATCCCCGACGGCCGCCCCGCGCTCGTCGCCACGGCCAGCGCATCCGGCATGCCCGACCTTGCCTACAAAGGCAGCCTCATGGTCCTCGATGATGATCATCTCGCCTTCTGGGAGCGCGCCCACGGCACGACCCTCCAGAATCTCCGGCAGAATCCCCAGGCGTCCGCCCTCTATTGGAACCCGACGGCCCGCATCTCCTGGAAGTTCTTCGGCGTCGCCGAACTGCTCACGGCCGGCGCCCGCCGTATGGAGATTATGGGCAGAACGGTGCAAATCGAACTCGATCGCGACCCAGAGCGCAAGGGGGTCGCCGTCGTCATCCGCATCGACAAGGTGATCCAGCTCGGCCAGGTGGTCATGGAACGCGGGTCGGGCGGCTAGTCGAACTCGATCACACCGTCGCGGAAGTCGATCCCGAGCCGCATGACCCGGAGAAAGTCGAGTCCTAAAAGTCCGTCGATTCCGTAAGGGAGGCTGCTTGCCAAGACCGCCATGTCCGAAACCGTGACGCCGAGAGCGCTGAAGTTGGTTACGTGGACTTCCGTGGCTCTCGCTCGGCCACCTGCCGTGGCGATTTCGACGGATCGGGCCGAATCGACGTCGTAGCCAAGTACACGCAGCAACGATTCATCCATCATCGATTGAACCGCTCCCGTGTCGAGGGCGAAGTCCGCGACCATCAGTCCCAGTGGGCCTCGGACGCGAACTTCGACCATCACCAAGGTCTGGCTGCGGTCGAACGAGAACCTCACAGGGCGTATACGACGCTCTGGTCTATGCCCCCCGTGAACCGCACGGATTGCTCGGGCCACTCCCACTCGCGCGCCCGCGCCAACACGGCCACTTGATCCCGGCTGTGGAACACAACGCGCGCGCGGCGCCGCGGCCGGTCAGAGTCCGCGAAATCGGCGAGGAGGACCCACTCGTCGGGATACATCCGATCGATCTCACGCAAGGTTAGTCTGTCGTCCACCCCCACAGTCTACCTCACCCGCCCAGCGCCTTCAGCGCGTACTCCATCGAAGGCTCGATCGAGAGAGCCGTCTCCTCCCAGTTCGGATCTTCGCGCTTGCCCCGGCGATGCAGCATCAGGTTGAAACCCGCGATGATCGAGAACTTGTACAGCGCCAGCGCTTTGAACCAGTTGATGTTCCCCGGGTCGCCGCCCCAGGCCTCCCGGTACAGCGCCTCCAGCTCCGCCGCAGTCGCGACCTCCGCCGTGGCGCGGTTGCTGGCCCACGCATCCGGCTCGTTGAACGCGCAGATCCAGCCGACATCGTTGAGCACCGCCCCGATCCCGCACAGCTCCCAGTCGATGATCGCGTCCAGCTTTCCCGCCGGCGAAACGATCATGTTGCCAAACTGAAAGTCGCCGTGATACAGCCCGATTCGCGTGTCATTCGGGATTGAATCCAGAAGGAGCTGCTTGATCCGCGGCTGGAGAGCGAGCCGTTGCGGCTCAGCCGCCCGTTCGTAGAACCGATCCCAGCGGGTGATGTCGAACTCGAACCCCCAGAACTCCCCAAGGTAGTGACACCTCGTCTGCCAATCGACGCGGTGAACCCCGGCCAGCGCGGCCATCGCCTGGCGCGCCACGTCGCGCCGTTGTCCGGCGTCGAAGTCTCTCAAGTAGGTGTCTCGGAAGACATCGCCCCCCATCCGTTCCACCACGAAATACGGCCGCCCGAACCATTGCGGGTCATCCCCAGACCAGACTACCGGGCAATGCGGAACGTCAGTCCCCTCCAACGCGTTCAATACCGTCACCTGGCGCAGAACATCCGCCGTCCCCTCCAGCTTTACGTTCGGCGGCGGCAACCGCATCCAGTAGCGCAGCAGCTTCCCCTCGCTTCGCACATCGAAGAGGTAGGCGAACCCCGCGTGCCCGGGCGCCATCGTCGCCCCGGCTACCTTCGCGAACGGGTCTTCCAGCATCGTCCGAAGGAACGGTACGAGCCGCTCCTCCAGTTCATCGAGTTGCATAGGACATCTCCTTCCGCCCGCTCACACGTACACGACGCCGAAGTCCCAGCCCTTGCCCGCCT
>JANXYE010000471.1 GCA_025350285.1 Chloroflexota bacterium | reverse complement strand
CTCGGCAACCCGGCGCGGGTCCGCATCGTGACCGAGCTGGCGAAGCGTAACGCCTGCGTCACCGGCGACTTCGTCCAACTGCTGCCGCTGGCCCAATCGACCGTTTCGCAGCACGTGAAGGTGCTCAAAGAGGCGGGGATCATCCGTGTCGGCACGATCGACGGGGAGACCTGCTACTGCCTGGAGCCGGGCGTCGTGCGTTGGCTAGCCAGCTTCTGCACGAACGTTTGCTGTCCGGCCGAGGCCGAGTGCTGTCCTCCGGCCGAGGCCCCGTCACCCTTTGCCCACGCCGCGCCATCGTCCCTGTGAATGGCGCGCAGCCCGCGCCCGGAGAGAAGCGATGTTCCTGCGATGGCTGTTCTTTCGTCCCCGCCGCGTGGCGATCCGCCGGCCGCCGCTGAGGCGGGGCATGCATCGCCGCTGGTAGTTGCCTCCACCCGCCGCCGCTCAGTCTCCGTCTCGGTACCGAGAAGACGGGCCCGTCCGAACTCAACTCCGAACGTCCTGCGCCCGCTCGGGGCAGACTGAGCCTCTCGTGTTCCCACGACGAAGCGCGGCTACGGCTCGCTGAGTAGGCGGGCCTGTTCGAGGAATCGCTCGACCGCATCCGCGTGTATCGCTGCGTTCGGATCGCGGCCGAGTTGCTCGAACCAGCGCTGCACCAGTTCCCGCACCTTCGGGTCTACGCTCCCGCCGCCCGGCGCCCGGCGCACGAGCGGCGAGAGTGCCGGGCCGAGGTCCGCCAACGTCTTCTCTTCTCGCAGGAGGGCGACGGCCTCCAGCAGGTGGGCCGCAGTCACGTTCGCCGCGCCAAGGTAGTTGGCCACGGCCGAGGCGGTCGTGAGGATGTCCGCGAAGCGGAGCGTCTCGTCGGCCATCAGCGGTTCAGGCGCAGCGCACGGCCTCTTCGAGCCGGGCTGTCGCGATTGCGTAGTTCGTTTTGGGGGCGATGCGGATAGGGGCGCCGATGCTCACCAGCACGCGGGCGCGTGGATGCGGCCACCACTTACCTTCGTACCCGCCGGGCCGCAGCACGTCGATGCGCATGGGCAGCACGGGCACGCCGGTTTCGCGGGCGAGGAGGCCGATGCCGCCCTTGAACGGCTGCATCGGCCCGACAACGGTCAGTTTGCCCTCCGGGAAGATGAGGACGTGCCAGCCTTCGCCCAGCATCTGCTGCACATGGTCGAGGCTGTCGCGGATGCCGCCACCCTCCTTCGCGAACGGGAACGCATTCCCCAGGACGGCCGAACCGAACCCGCGCATGCGGTTGCCGAAGATGTCGCTGGCGGCCGCCGCGATCGCCACCTTCTGGCGGAAGCCGGGCGGCATCGCCCGCAACAGGAGCGACTGGTCCAGATGCATGTTGTGGTTGCTGATGATGAAGCAGGGCTCGTCGATCGCGGCCAGGTTCTCGCGCCCGCGCACTTCCATCTTGTAGCCGACGCGCGCCACGGGGAGCACGATCAGGGCGAAGAGGAAGCGCCGCAGGTAGCGGACCCAATGCCAGCGCGGCCATTCCGGAAACTCGCGGCGCTGTTGGCGGCGGAGGGCGCGTTCGCTCAATGGTGCCGGGGCTATGGGGAGCGGTGTTTGGGCCGCTTGCACGGGTTCGGCGGGCGAACGGAAGCCGTCGTACGTGTACCGCCGTACCGTCCGGCCGAGCGCTGTCAGCCGATTGCCCCGAAGCACCACTGGCTGCTGTCCCCCTGCCGCCCGAAAGGTTCCGGTGCGGACCGCCCACGCACAAGCCCTTTGACGCGGACGGCTCATCATAGCAAACGCCCGCCACCGCCGGACGGAGGCCTGAGAAGTGGCCGCCGAGACACCAAGGACACCCATGTGCTCCGGGGTGGCCGTCAGATTTTGGACGATGAGTGGGCACCGGCCTGGTGCCGGCCGCCTGGCCGCGGGCTCCCAAAGACCGCTCCGTATCCGTCGCGGCTAGGATTGGCGACGTGGGTCCGAAGTCGGCGGGCGGCAATCCTGGCCGCGAGTGGCGAACGAGCCGTTCGTTCACGCCCGTGCCACGCCCGACCCACGCAAAAAT
>JANXYE010000465.1 GCA_025350285.1 Chloroflexota bacterium | reverse complement strand
GCGCCCCAAGTAACTCGCTCAACCCGAGCGTAAGCCCCCAGTCCGGGGCGGCTGCTCCCCAGCACGGCTGCGAACGCTCGATGGTTGTGGCCGTGAGCCGCACCGCCGCCGCCGTGCCGCCCTTCTCCGCGCCGGGTTCGTTGAAGGCGAGGTGTCCGTTCACGCCGATGCCAAGGATAGCCACGTCGAGCCCGCCAGCGCCCCTCAGCAGCTCCCCGAAGCGCCGCGCCTCCGCGTCACGGCCGGGAGCCTCCGGGTCGAACTGCGCGACCGGCCCCGCTCCTGGGATCGTCTCCCAGTGCTCCCGAAAGAAGGCGCGGTTCGAACACGGGTGGTCTCGCGGGCCGCCATACTCGTCGATGGCGAACGGGCGGATGTGGGCGACGGAGGCCTGACCGGCGAGCACGGCCTGCCGGAGCGCGGCGTACAGCGCCACGGGGGTGTTTCCCGTCGCGAGACCGACGGCTGGTGACTCGAGGCCCTCCAGCGACTCCAGGAACGCCGCAAGCGACGCTGCGCCGAAGTCGGACTCCGCGACGACCCGAAGCTCCATCAGCCGACATCCTCGAACGCGCGCCGAAGGGCTCGCAGTGCGTCCGGGATGCGCGGCCCGTACCACCAGAGCAACCGGCCGTCGATGATGCGACAGGGCGCGAGGCCGTTGAACGCCTCGGCATCGGCGGGCTTGAACGGATACGGCTCGTCCGGCAGGAGGATAAGGTCCGGCTTCAGGGCGGCGAGCTCGTCGCGGGAAAGCTCAGGGTAGCGCGTTCGGTCGCGGAGCACGTTGGTCGCGCCGGCCCGTTCGATAAGGTCGTGGCCGTAGCTGTCAGCGCCGAGGCCCATGAACGGCTCCTTCCAGACGGCGACGAACACGCGCGGCTGGGCCGTCACCGGCGCGCGCAACTCGGCCTCAATCTCGGTCGCGAGTCCCGCTGCCCTTGCCCCGGCCCCCAGCCGCGCGCCCAGGTGCATGATCATCTCCACGGCCTCCGCGACCGTATTGGGGTCGGTCAGGAGCACATCGAGGCCGGCTTCGCGCAGAGCCTCAACATCCTCCCGCCGGTTCTCCTCTTTGTTCGCAATTACAACCCCCGGCCGCAACGCGACGATCCGATCGACGTGTGGATTCTTCGTGCCGCCGATGATCGGGACGCGTTCGATTTCGCCCGCCGGCTCGATGCAGAACCGCGTCCGGCCAACCAGCCGCTCGCCGAGCCCAAACCACCACACGAGTTCGGTAAGGCTGGGCACCAGGGACACGATCGTCGGGGCGGTCATCGCCGGGAGGCCCTCACCCCCCGACCCACTCTCCCAACTCGTACCTCGCGGGAGGGGGAGGAACGGACCGGGGCAAGCGACGAATCGCCAGCTTTCTCGAAGTAGTGCCGGAAGTGTACGAGAGGACGGGCATCTCGCGACAATTCCCCCTGCGCCGTGTACGCTCGATGCAGCAACAGGAGGTAGCCGGGCTATGGCTGATATTTCGATCACGATTCAGGACAACGGTCCCATTCTCATTCGCGGCGGAGCAGCGGTGGCGGATGCCGAAGGAAAGGCCTGGGAGGCAAAGGACGTCATCGCCCTCTGCCGCTGTGGCCAATCGTCCAACAAGCCGTTCTGCGACGGCTCGCACAACACGTCCGGCTTCAAAAGCGCGCCCCGCGCGTAACAACCGCCGGCGGGCGATACTGAATGGCGGCCCCAAGGGGCCGCTATTCGCGTTTCCGGGGGCCACCACGGGCGGCCGGCCTGCAACGTCCATTGGAGACCGCCGATGCCATCAAACGACCTCGACCTCACCGATTTCGCCGCCCTCACGCCCGAATCCGTCGAACGCGCCTGCCGCGAGGCGATGGCGAACTGTGACGCGCGCCTCGCCGGGATCGCCGCGGTGGCCGATGGCGAACGGACCTACACCAACACCATGATCGCGCTGGAAGAGGCGACGAACGGGGTCTCGTTCGCCTCCGGCACGTTCGCGTTCATGGCCCACGTCGCGGCGGACGACGCGCTCCGGGAAAAAGCCCGGGCCATGGACGAGGAACTCGACAAGTACCTCGTTGCCCTGTCGTTTCGCGAAGACCTCTACGCGGCCGTGAAAGTGTTCTCGGAGACGGCCGAGGCGGCATGTCTCACGGGAGAAGATGCACGCTACCTCGCCCACGAGTTGCGTGACTACCGCCGGAACGGTTTCGAGTTGCGCCTGGTTGAACGTGGCCGCTTGCGCGACCTATTCGACCGGCTGGTGGAGATCGGCACCCGTTTCCGCAACAACATCGACGACTGGGACGACGGCGTCGAAGCTACGCGCGAAGAGTTGGCGGGCCTCCCGGCTTCGTTCATCGACGGGCTCAAGCGCACTGAAGACGGGCGCTATCGCGTCTCCCTCGACTACCCGGAACTCCACCCGTTCCTCGCGAATTGTGCTTCCACCGAGCTTCGGCGCGAGCTGTTCGAAAAAGACCAGCGCAAAGGCGGCGAGGCGAACATCGCCCTCCTCGAAGAGGCGATCCGGCTGCGCGACGAGGCGGCCCGGTTGCTCGGCTACGATTCCTGGGCCGCGTATGCCGTTGAGCCGCGCATGGCCCGGCGCCGCGACATCGTGGACAGCTTTCTGGGCGATCTGCGCGCGAAGCTCGAACGCAAGGCCGAGGTCGATATGGCCGGGCTGCGCGAGGCCAAGCGAGTCGAGACCGGCGGCGATGTCCTCCACATCTGGGACTGGCGCTACTTCCACAACCAGCTCATGAAGTCCCGCTACGCCGTCGATGAATTCGAGGTTGCGAAGTATTTCGCGCTCGAACACTGCCTCGATGGCATGTTCGAAGTCCTCCAAGAGCTGCTCGGGGTACGCTTCGAACGCGTGGCGGCGCCGGTCTGGCACCCGGATGTTCAGTCGTTCGATGTCTACGAAGCGGCCGGCGCCGAACCGTTCGCGCGTTTTCACATGGACCTCTTCCCGCGCCCGAACAAGTACGGCCACGCGGCGGCGTTCACGCTGCGCCGCGGCAGGCGGCTGCCCGACGATACGTACCAACGCCCGGTCAGCGCCATCGTCGCGAACTTCACGAAGCCGGCGGCGGACCAGCCTTCACTCCTTCGCCACAGCGAAGTGGTCACCCTCTGGCACGAATTCGGGCACATCCTCCATCAGACCCTGACGCGTGCGGAACGGGCGCGCTTCAGCGGCACGGCCACCGAACGCGACTTCGTCGAGGCGCCCTCTCAGATGCTCGAGCACTGGTGCTGGGAGCCGCGGATCCTTCGCCGTTTCGCCCGCCACTTTCAGACCAGCGAGCCGATCCCGGCGGACCTGGTGGAGCGGCTGATTGCGGCCAAGAACCTCGATTCGGGCGTGATCTTCCTCCGTCAGATGTACTTCGCCACGCTCGATTTCGCCTACCATTCTCCCGGATTCGGCGGGGATTCGACCGCTGTCGCGGCGGCGCTCCATCCGATCACCGGCTTCCCGTTTCCGCCGGGCACCCACTTCCAGAGTGGCTTCGGGCACCTGTTCGGATACGACGCGGGCTACTACGGCTACCTCTGGTCGCACGTCTTCGGCGACGACATGTACACGCGGTTCGAGGCCGAACCGGGCACGGGCGCGCACTACCGCCATACCATCCTCGAACGTGGCGGTAGCATCGACGGCGATCAGCTCGTGCGGGACTTCCTCGGCCGAGAGCCGAACAGCGACGCTTTCTTGCGTGGGCTGGGGCTGGACGCCGGCTAGTCGTCCTCGGCGGCGTCGCCGGGCGCGTCCGTACCGGGCCGGTTCCCGCGCAGGGGGAGGCCGCAGAGGTAGTCCCGCGCCTGGTTGCGATACTTCCAGGTGGTGACGTTGCCCTGCAGGTCGAGCGCTTCCCAGCGGGCATCGTCCAGCGGCTCTTTGACAGGCAGAATGGCTCCCCGCAGGCGGCCGAAGGTGTAGACCTTGTAGCTCACGGCAAACTTGTCGTTGCCGCTATCGGGGGTGCGCTCACGCAGTTCGCGGGCAGGGCGGGATTTCGGCATGTGTGGTCATCCGGGCAGATTCAATGGGGGCTAGGCCCAACGCCACGCATGGCTGGCCTGCGGAGCGATGGACCGTGATGTCCGCTTCGCGGCGGCCGAATTCGGCCGGTCGCAAGTCTATCAGAACACGACAGAAAGTGTCGGATTCCGCTGGTAAATGATGTCCTCCATGCGCGTTTTAAGCACGTCGAACACTTCTGGTTGGGCCGGAAAGATGTAGAACTGGTCGTCCCGGATGGCCTCGAAGACCATCGTTGCGACTTCCTCGGGTTCGATACCCTGTTGCAAGGCGGCTTCGAATCCGGCCGCCCAGTCCCGGACATCCGGGCGAAGAGCCGCGCGGTCGGTGGCCGGTCCGAACTCCGGCGGGCGGTTGCGTTCCGCGTCGAGGATCGCGGTGCGGATAAGCCCCGGACAGAGCACGGAAGCCGAGAGCTTCGCCCCCATGCCCTTGAACTCCCTGTAGATGCCCTCCGTCAGACAGACGACGCCGTGCTTTGAAACGTTGTAGGCGTTCGCCCCGGTCAACAGACCGGCCATCGAGGCCGTGTTCACGATGTGGCCCTCTTCGCCGTTTTCCAGCATCCGCGGAATAAACGCCCGAATGCCGTAGAGCACGCCCATGAAGTTCACCCCGAAGGTCCATTCCCAGTCGCTCAACGGCGATTCCCATGGCCGCGAACGGAGGGTAGCGGCGGTCGCGGCGACTCCCGCGTTGTTGCAGAGGATGTGGACGTTTCCGAAAGCCGAAAAGGCGGCGTCCGCCAGGCGGTTGATGTCGTCTTCGAGCATGACATTCGTGCGCACGGCGATAACGTCGGCGCCCTTTGCCTTGAGGCTGGCTTCGGCCATTGCCATCGGTTCGCTCTCGATGTCAGCCAGTACGACCTTCATCCCCTCTTCGGCGAAGCGGTGGGCGAAGGCGAGCCCCATGCCGCTGGCGGCCCCTGTGACCACGGCCACGCGTCCCTTGAACTCTTTCATGCTTGCAACCTCTCAGCGAGTGTCGGCGAATTGTACGGGCAGGTCCGGGGATGAGGGAAAGGGAGGTGGGCCGCGTGTGCCGCGAAACGCTCGCGGGGGCGCTGTAGACTGCCGCGTATTGGAGGTAGTGATGCTCGGTTCTTGTAAGATCGTCGCGCTGGTGGCGACCGCGGACGGGGCCCGCGCCCGGAAGTTCTACGAAGAGACGCTCGGCCTCGAACTCGTGTCCGAAGATATGTTCGCGGTCGTATTCCGCGCGGGCGGGACCATGCTGCGTGTCACGAAGGTCCCCGCCCCTGTCATCGCGCCGTACGCGGTGCTCGGTTGGGACGTGGCAGATATCACGGCGGTCGTCTCCGGGCTGGCGCCAAACGGCGTCGTCTTCCAGCGCTACGAAGGGCTCGCGCAGGACGAACTGGGCATCTGGACGACCCCAGACGGGGCCGCGAAGGTCGCCTGGTTCAAGGACCCGGACGGCAATACGCTCTCCCTCACGCAGGGCTGACGTGGCGCTCTGTGGCCGCTGAGGTTTCGGTCCCCTCGGTCGGACGCTGACTGCCAGCGGGTTTGCCGGGCACGCCTGCCGTGGCGTAGCTACGCAGCGGCGACTGAGCGCTACCGCCCCAGCCGCGGCCGCGACTACCGGCGGAGCGGCCGAATCGGCGCGTCGCCCACCTGCACCCAGTCCCGCCCAAAGAGCCGGTAGACCGTCAGACCAACCACCGACATCGCCGTCACCGTATAGAGAGACAGCGCCGGGGCCGAGTTCGTATCTGTACCGTTCGTTACGCCGTGCAGCAGCACCAGCAGCCAAGCGGGGAACGCGAGGTAGTGCAGCTTCCGCCAGGCGCGGTACGGCATGTATCCAGAAAGCGCGGTGCTCGCGAGGACGACGACCATCAGCCAGAACGCCAGGCTCCCGAATCCAACCTGTATCGGCCGGTACGACGAGAGAAAGGGGACGCCGAGATCGACAACGGAGAAGTTGATCACCGGGTCCACGAGCAGGCCAAACAGGTGTGCGACGACGAACGACAGTGCCAACGCCGAGATGATGCGGTGCGCTTCGAGGAGTACCGTAACGGCCTGGCCAAACGGGCGGAAACGCAGGTGGATCAGCATCCCGCCCATCACCGACAGCCAGAGCAGGATGTAGCCCGCGAACCCGGCCGCCCGGGTCGCATCCCAGGTTGCCGTCCCGGTGTCGGCGTCCTGCGTGAGCCGTGCCAGGGCGAGGCCCCCAACGAGCCCCGTCGCCACGATCCACGCCACCTTCCAACTCATCAGGAACTCCTCGACTTGCGTGCTTTCGTGGCCGCCGCTGAGGGCTTCGCGTCGGGCGAAGTCGCGGGCTGCGCGGTCGCAGGCGCGGGCACCGATGTCGGTGGGGGCGTCGATGGAGGTGGCGTGGACGCCGACTGGGAGGTGGTCGCGGGCACCTTCGCCGGCGATCCAGCTGGTGTCGTGGGCGTCTGGGTGGGCGTCAGCGTTGCCGTCGCGGCCGGCAGGTCGTCGCCCGCAACGGCGGGGGCCGGGTGGGCGTTCGCGAAGCCGAACCAGCCCGCGCCGAACCCGGCGAGGGCGAGCGCCGTCACACCCACTTTCAGTGGACCATGCCGTTCGTTGCCGAAACCGCGTTTCGCGTTCAAAAGCCGTCCTACCAGTTACATGGCGCGGGAGAGCCTGCCGGTGACTCTGAGTATCCAGAGGGGAGGGTAAAGCCACGGGCATTCGTTACCGCGCGTGCCGGTGGGAACCGTGTCAGGCGTGCACCGCCGGGATCACGCGCCCGTCGGCATGGACCCAGAAGAGGGTTGCGCTCATGGCCTCGATCGCCCAGCGTGCCCGTTCGGAGAGTTGGCGATAGGCCAGGAAGTCCGGCAGCGCGAGCCCCACCGCCGGCCGTGCGCTGTCGCCGTGCCAGAGGACGAGGTTGAGAAGTCCCTCGGCAAAGAGCGTGCGGGCCTGGGCGGCGCGGCTGCGGGCGGTCTCAGGCGGGTAGCCCATGACCGAGACGAACAGCGCACCGCGCTCGTCTGACGTTGCCTGGATGTCCGGCGTCCGCTCGGCGGACTCGCCGGGAGGGGGGGCCGAGACAGTGAAGCCGGCCTCTTCGAGATGCCTCGCGACGGCCGCCTGGACGTTCCCATCCCAGGACCACGGCCTGTCCCAGCGGGCCGCGGCGTCGGGCGGCGGCTCGGACCCCGGTGCGGGCTTCGGTTCAGGCAGCGGGAGGTTTCGCACCTGGCCCTTCACGTGTTCGCGCGAAATGAGCCCGCGTTCGGCCAACGCTTTGCACTCCGCGTTCGCCTGCTGGCGGCGCTTCAGGCCGAGGGCGCGGGCAACCTCGCCGTCATCGACGCCGTACGGGTGCTCCTTGAGGTAAAGGAGGATGCGGTCCGCGATGGCCATGACGCCTGCTTTCAGGGGTAGAGCGGGTGAAAGACCAGCCCGGTGCCCAGTTTGGGATGGAAGAAGGTCGATTTTTGCGGCATCCGCTCGCCCCGGTCGGCCAGCGCGATGGTCTCGCGCACGCTCACCGGTTGGAGGAGGAACGCGCAAGCTTTACGGCCGCGGAGGAGGTCGAGGACCTCGCCCGTGTCGTGCGTGTATTCGACGGCGCCCGCGCGGAGCTCATCGTCGCCGATACCCCAGAGGGGCTGGAGGATGCCGTAGCGGCAGAGGTTGGGCGAAATACGCATCCACTCCTCGCTGTTTCCATTCGGGGCCAGGCGGGCGTAGATGGTGTCAGCGACGGGCGTGAGCGTGTGGATTGTCCCAGGATCGAGGTTCAGCGCGACGATGGTCGATGGGCCTGCCGATGCCTGCGCCGTCTCGATCGCTGAAGTGTCGCTGGAGCTGCCTGGCGCCGCCGCGATGCTGAAGGTCGAGCCAAGCCGTGCCCTGAAATCGGCCGGAGCCGGCCGCGGGACGATTCGGTGGATCGGACGAATGACGAGCCCGGCATCGTCAGCGGCGACCACGGCGGCCATCGCGAACCGGGCGGGATGGTCTCGTTCGAGCTTCCCCGAGCGCTCCAGTTCGCGCTGTTTGTAGTTCGCGGCGGTCTCATAGCGGTGGTGGCCATCGGCGATGGTAAAGCTCTCCGAAAGGAGCGGGGCGAGCCTCCGCATCTCATACCGCCCGGCCTCGATTAGCCAGAGCCCGTGGTAGTCACCGTCCATCGTCCTGGCCTCGATATCGGCCGGCCGGCTGGCGATCGTGTCATCGAGGAACTGGCGCAGCTGGCCCGCACGGTCGCGGGCGATCATGAACACCGGACTGAACTGGACGTGGGTAGCCTCGAGGAGCTTCAGCCGATCTTCCTTCGGGCCCGACATGGTGTACTCATGCGGCTTGATGGCCCCCTCTTCCCAGGGCTGCGCCTCGACTTCGGCGAGGAGCGCGCGCCTGGAGTGGAGAGTGCCGCCTTCGCTGAAGCGCTGCTCGTAGACATAAAGCATCGCCAGCTCGTCGCGCACGACCTTGCCTTCCGCCTGCCAGCTCTCGAAGAGTGCGGCTACGCTGGCATACCGCTCGTCGCCGCCGTCGGGCAGTTCCAGGTGAACAGCGTTGTATGGGCTCCGCGCGGCCAGCGCCTTCCGCTGCGCCGCCGTGATGATGTCGTACGGCGGCGCCAGCAGGTCGTCCATCGCCCCGGCG
>JANXYE010000517.1 GCA_025350285.1 Chloroflexota bacterium | reverse complement strand
GAACCAGCCCCTCTAGACTGGAAACAAGCACGGCGCCCGCCGCGAGCGGCGCCGCCTCAGCGGCAACCACGATCGCGTCGCCGTAGCGCGCCAGGGCGTCCGCCAGGCCGTCTGGTTCCGCGCGCCGCCGCCCGTGCACAGCGGCAAGCACCAAACCCGCCAACGCGCTGAACACCAGTCCGGCGATCGCCAACGACCGCAGTTGGGCGATCGTCGTATGGAGGGCCAACACCGAAACCAGTCGCGACGCGGGCACCACAGAAGTAGTAAAAGATTCTTCGTGTGCCGCGAACGGGTCGCCCTCCTTGGTGCCCGTGGGCGCGGGCCGGAGCCCCGCCTCGTCGTATACGAAGACCGCCGAAGGCTTGAAACGAAGGGCGAGGGGTTCAGATCCCACCACGCCGGTCAGCGTGACGACAGGCCGCAGCGTCAGCGTGAACTGCGGCCGCGCGATCCCGGTTGCTTCCGTGAACTTGTCGGCCAGTTGGCGCAGATCCGTCAGCGAGAGCGACCCGGCGAAGAGCGCTTCGTCGCCGCTAAACGCTTGTTCCGGCGAAAGCGGCAGGGTCCGCTTCCAACCCGAGGCTTCCCCCAACTCCGCGTTCAGGCTCGTCGTACCTGAAGCGCTGTGAGCGCTGGCCATGGAGAGCCGGTAGCTGTACTCGAAGCGCACCGCATCGCTCAGGCGGGCGAACACCGGGTCGCCAGCGTGGGCCCCGCCCGTGTCGTAGAGGCCCGGATCTCTCACCTCAGCGGTGTACGAAAGCGCGCCCGTCTGCGAGTACGGCAATTCACGGCCGGCCTCGCGGGTCGTCGTGCGTGTGAACGCAAACGCACCTATCGCCAACGAAGCGACCGCCACCGCGGCGAGCGCGAGGAGGAAATCATCAAACCGGCGCGAGATTGCGTTCATGGTGCTTTTACCTCCTGGACTAACCGCCGCCGGCGCATCGCCAGGACGGGGCGCTTGGGGCCCGGGCGCGTGGCCAGGCCGCCGCCCAGCCCGGCGAGGCTCAGGACGGTCAGGATCGTCAGTTGCAGCGGTTCACGCAGGAACCGCAACAGTACCCCCGCGCCCGGAACTGAGAACCAGGCCGCTCCGACGACGTCCGCCCGCCTGGGGCGATATCCGTCCACGAAGCCGTTGTTATCGCCCTGGAAGACGTAGTTCTGCCCGTCCCGGCCGATGATCCGGTGGACCACCCGCCCGATTTGGGGATGCCGGTAGACCGCGACATCTCCGACCCGGAATGCGTCCGTATCGCGCGCCACGATAAGGTCACCGCTGTGAAACGTCGGCTCCATCGAGTTCCCGGTCACGATGATGTAGGTCATCCGTCCCCCAACGGCCGTTGGCGCGAACACGACCGCGGTGATGGCGAGCAAGCCGGTAGCCGCCAGCGCTCCCAACCTCCGGCCGACCGAACGTCGCTTCTTCATATCCATCGTCCTAGTTCACGACCACAACGCGCAGCTGGTCCGCCGTCAACGACGATGGAGCTGTGGCAATCGGAAACGTACACGTCAAGGTCGCCAGGCCCGTCGCGGCGCAGCTGTACCACGTCGTCGAAGCCGAGCCGACCTTCACGCGCAGGGTCGCGGCCGCCGGGGGCGCGGGTGAAAGAGTGAATGTCACCTGCGATAGCTTCTGCGGATTGTCGGTATCGAGGACGTAGGTTTGGGAACCGCTGAAGGCGTAGCCCAGGACGGTTGCACTGCCATCGCCGGCGCCGCTGGGCGGAACGGTGTTCGCCGCGGCATAGCCGAAGCCGGGCACCGCGACCGCCAGCACTACGAGCCCAGTAAGCACCGTCCGCTTGGGAAGCATTGGGATCCTTCCTTCGACGTGGTCTCCGAACGTGGGAAATGGAGCGCCATCGACGGCGCCCGACATCCCCACCAGCAAACCAGGAGACAAGCTACCGGACGCACGGGGCGGGCCGGCGTTGGGCCGGGTGGCTTACTGTGTCGCGATGACCCGCAGGTTATCGGCGGAGAGCACAGTTGGTTCGGAGGCCGCCGCCGGGTCGCACTTCCAGTTGGGCGCGGTGTTGAGCGCGCAGGTGAAGTAGGCCGTCGCCGAGGCGTTCACCTTGGAGTACACCTTCGTCGGGGCCGCAGCGCCGGACGTCGGGTTGATATTCATCGTCCAGAAATCGATCTTCGTTGGGTCCGTCGCGTTGGGCGTGTAGACCACGTTCGTGACGCTGTAGCCGCTGACGGTGGTCGCGCCGTCCCCGGCGCCCGATTCCGGGACAATGTTCGCGGCCGCGAACCCGAATACGCTGAGGGCGGAGACGCTGAGGATGACGAGTGCCGGGACACGGCGGTGCATGAGGCGCATGAAGAGTAACCCCTTTTTTGAGTTTTGCGAGGTCGAAAAAATGGCTGGAGTCGCCCGCCGCTACACGGCCGCCTGTTCAAGAATGCGGGCGTTAGACGTGCGGGACCGCGCTTAGCTGGCGTCGTTGGGTCGCGTTATCACGAGTCCTCCACTGGCGGAGCGATCTCACTCGCCTTTCGCCCTATCGGTAGAATGCGTTGGAAGCGTTGACGGCCCGTTGAGGTTGGGTGACCGCAGGGTAACAGCCGGTGGAGCAACGGTTGCGCTCAACCCCCTTCAGTTTCGCCTCTAGTTCACCGAATGTTCACCGGATGGGCGGGGGGTAGATCACCCCCCGATCGGGGGGATGGACCCGCCGCCGGACGCCGGCGCCTGCGCGATGTCGATGAGGCCCGACTCCATCGCGCGCACGATGAGTTCCGTGCGGTTACTTGCCCCGACCTTCTCCAGCACCCGGCTGACGTACTCCTTCACGGTGTGCGGGCTCAAGTAGAGCTCCTGAGCGATCATGGGGTTCGTGTACCCCCGCGCGATAAGCGCGAGCAATTGGCGCTCCCGGTCTGTCAGCCGGGCGGCCGCCGCGCGCGACGGGCTGGTCGCCCCTCGCGGCAAGAGCGACGGCAGGAGTTCCGGGTCCACGACTTTCTCCCCCCGCGCCACCGCCCGCACGGCGTTCACGATGTCGAACCTCTCAGCGTGCTTCAGGAGGTAGCCGTCCGCCCCGGCCGCGAACGCTTCGGCTACCAGGGGCTCGTTCCAGAAGGCGCTCAGGAGGATGACCCTGGGTGCCCGGAGGAGTAGCTTCGCCGCCCGGCAAACCTCCACCCCGGAGCGGTCCGGCAGGTGGATGTCCGTAATGACCACCGCCGGCAGCAACGTCGCCAGCTCAGCGATGGCGGCGACCGCCGTGCTCTGTTCGCCTACCACGTTGATATCCGGCTGGTCCGCGAGCAGCGCGCGGAGGCCGGCCCGCACCACGGGGTGGTCATCCACCACGTAGACCGTTAGCGGTTGCGTCACGGCGCGTTCCGCAGCGGCAGACGGCAAGTAACGGTCAATCCACTGCCGGTGCTCCGCGCGATCCGCAACTCACCGCCAAGCCCGGCCAGTCGGCGGTTCAGGCGCGGCAGCCCGTAGGTCTCCGAACCTTCGGCGGCCGCCCGCACGTTCGCCGCGTCGCCGTTCCCATCGTCCGTCACACTGATCGAGACCGACCCCGAAGCCTCCCAGGCGCGCACCTCGGCGATCGACGCGTGCGCGTGCTTCCAGGCGTTCGTGAGCAACTCCTGGGCGGCGTTGGCCATCATTTCGATCTCGAGGGGCGCAATCGCGACGATACTTCCGGTGGGCGTATAGACGCAGCGCAGGCCGGACTCACGCTCGAACCGTTCCACCAGCACCACGAGCGCCGATTCCAGATCATCCGCCGGGGCGTCCGGCGAGAGCGCATGGATCGCCGTGCGGATGCCGCGCCCACCCGCTTCCGCCAGGGACCGCACGGCGGCCAGCGCCTGGGCGAGCAGGGCTTCGTCCCGGAGCGGCGCCCCTAGCGCGCGCTGGGCCTCCAGGCCGATGGCGAAAAAGCTCTGGGCCACATCGTCGTGCAACTCCTGGGCTATTCGCGCGCGTTCGTTCAGCACGGCCGTGAGCACGCGGCCGTGGCGGCTCTCATCTTCGGCCATCTTCCGCGCCGTGATATCCGTAACCATGCCCAGGGAGCCCATGTAGGTCCCGTCATCTCGCATCAGGGGGCGGGTCGCGATCACCACCCAGACCTGCGCCCCGCCCCGCGCGCGGAACACGAACTCGTGCTCGTCACTGATCCCGCGCCGCCGCCGGGCGATGTTGAGGTCGGCGATCACCCGCCCGCTCTCGTCCATGTGGTCGTGGATATGCGTCCCGATCATCTCCGCTGGCAGGTATCCCAGGATCTCCGCCATCCGGTTGTTGACGAAGCTCGTCCGCTCATTCGCGTCGATCACCCAAACGCCCTCGGTCGCGGTTTCCACAAGGCGGAGGTACTGCCGTTCACTCTCCGCCAGGGCAACCTCCATCCGCCGGCGCGAACTGATGTCGCGGATCACGACGAGGAAGGCGAGGCCGC
>JANXYE010000464.1 GCA_025350285.1 Chloroflexota bacterium | reverse complement strand
CCGCCACTCCCTATCGGTCGCGGTGCTGATCGATCATCATCACAATGTGACCGAGCGCATCGCCATTGACCCCGCGAACCCGGACCCGGCCGCCATCAAGCGGGCGGCGGCCATCCTCCGCGCCGGGGGCCTCGTCGCCTTCCCGACCGAGACCGTCTACGGGCTCGGGGCCGACGCGACGAACCCGGCCGCCGTGCGCCGCATCTTCGAAGCGAAGGAACGGGACCTGAACGACCCGCTGATCGTCCACATTGCGGAACGTGAGACGCTCGCGGAAGTTGCCGGCGAGATCCCTGCGATGGCCCGACTCTTGGCTGATGCGTTTTGGCCGGGCGGGCTGACGCTGGTCCTCCCGCGCGGGGCCGCCGTCGCCTCCGAAGTTTCGGCGGGCGGCCCGACGGTCGCGGTGCGGTTGCCTTCGCACGCGGTCGCGCGGGCACTCATCGCGGCCGCCGGGAGGCCGATCGCGGCGCCGAGCGCCAACCGTTTCACGCGGACCAGCGCGACGACGGCCGAACACGTGTTAGAAGACCTCGACGGGCGCTTTGACCTGTTGCTTGATGGCGGCCCGGCGGAAGCCGGCGTTGAATCGACCGTCGTCGCCTTCGAGCCGGGCGTCCTCCGGGTCCTGCGCCCCGGGGCCGTGTCGAACGAGGCGCTCGCGCGGGTGGTCGAGGCGGCTGGCGGACGCCTCGTTGTTGGCGCCGCGCCGCGACTCGCCGGGACCCTGGCCTCGCCTGGACTGCTGGCCAAGCACTACGCGCCGCGCGCGCCGTTCGTCTACGTCACTGGCCAGGGCGAAGCGGCGCGCGCCGCACTCCTGTTCGAGATCGGCGCGGCCGGCGGGCTGCGGGTCGGGCTGCTCCTCCAGTCGGAAGAGCGCCGTGCCCTTGGCGAGGCGCTCGTGGGTGCGGTCGTCGAGGACCTTGGGCCGGAGGGCGACAGCAGCATTGCGGCGCACCGTCTGTTCGCCGCGATGCGCGCCCTCGACGCCGCCGGGGTCGGCCTCATCCTCGCCCGTCAGCTGCCGCTGGACGGCCTCGGCGCGGCGATCCACGACCGCCTGACGCGTGCCGCCACACGGATCGTCGCCACGCCCTGAACCTTTCCGATTCCAGCCTCGCGTTCATATGCTAGCCTTGCTCGCAAAGGCCGCCGCGGGATGGTGGCGGGTGAGGGGTTCGTATGGCGCGCGCACGCATCAGCATCATTGGCACCGGGCTTATTGGGACGTCGATCGGCCTCGGCCTGGCCGCGAGAAAAGATCGCCAGTACGACATCATCGGGATCGACCGCAACCGCGACCACACGCGTGAAGCGAAGAAGCTCGGCGCTATCGACCGCGAGGCGAGCTCCATCGAAGAGGCGGTCGAGGGTGCGGGGCTCGTCATTCTTTCGGTCCCGGCTCGCAGCGCGCGCAGGATTTTCGAGGAAGCGGGCAAGTACTTCGCGGACGGCGCGATCATCACCGACACCTGTAGCACGAAGGCCGACATCCTCATGTGGGCCGCCGAGTTCCTGCCCGAGACCGTCCATTTCGTCGGCGGCCATCCGATGGCCGGGAGGACGCAGAGCGGCCCTTCCGCCGCCGTTGTCGATCTCTTCAAGGACGCGACGTGGGCTATCGCGCCGTCCCCACGAGCCGACGAACAGGCGGTCGCGACGGTGCGCGGACTGGTCGAATCGCTCGGCGCGGTGCCGATGTACATCGACCCGGCCGAGCACGATACCTACGCCGCCGCGGTGAGCCACCTGCCGATCCTCATCTCGGTTGGGCTCTTCCGCATGGTGCGCGACAGCAAGGGCTGGGAGGACGCGAGCCTGCTCGCCGGTCCGGCCTTCCGGGACCTCACCCGCCTCGCCAGTGGCGATCCGGCGATGTCCCGCGACATCATGGCCACGAACAAGGAGGCGGTGCTGCACTGGCTGGACCGCTTCCAGGACGAGCTGAGCACGATCCGCGACGCGGTCGAAGCTGGCGGCCAGCCCGTAACCGACCTGTTCACGAGCACCGGGTTCGACCGCGACAACTTCATCCTGAACCCGCCCGTGCGGCGCCGGCCCGATGGCCCGGAGGCGCCCTCTTCCCAGGACGCGATTGGCCGCCTGTTCGTTGGCGGCCTGTACGACAAGATGAAAGAGATGACGCAGCGCACCGGAAAGCCCCGCCCCATCGGCGATGACCCCGGATTGCGGAAGAAGCTGGGGGCACTGGACGACGAATGATCGTCAACCGCCCGTCCCGCATCCGCGCGTCGATAGAGGTCCCACCCGATAAATCGATCTCCCACCGGTCCTTTCTGTTCAACGCGATCGCAACGGGCACGGCGACGATCGAGAACCCGCTTGAATCGGAGGATGTGCGCTCGACGGTGGCCTGCCTGCGTCAGCTCGGGGTCGAGATCGACTGGGCGGACGGTGCGCAGGCGGCGATGGTCCACGGGCGCGGCCTGCACGGGCTGGACGAAGCTGAGGATATCCTCGACTGCCGAAACAGCGGCACGACGATGCGGCTCCTTTCCGGGCTCCTTTCCGGGCACCCGATCCTCAGCGTGCTGATGGGAGACGAGATGCTTCGCCGCCGCCCGATGGCCCGCGTCATCACGCCGCTGCGCCAGATGGGCGCCCATATCCAGGGGCGCAAGGGCGACACGCTCCCACCCCTCGCGATTAAGGGCGGTGCTCTGGGCGGCATCGACTACGCAAGCCCGGTGGCCAGCGCCCAGGTCAAGTCGGCTGTGCTGCTCGCCGGGCTCTACGCCGACGGCGAGACGCGCGTGGCTGAGCCAGCGAAATCGCGCGACCACAGCGAGCGGATGCTGCGGTCGATGGGGGCCGAGCTTGCGGAAGGCCCCGCGAGCGTGCGCATCCAGCCCGCGACCCGCCTTGAGCCGCTCTCCTTGCGCGTCCCCGGCGACATTTCCAGCGTGGCGCCCTGGCTCGTCCTTGGCGCCTGCCACCCGGATGCGGAGGTTTCCATCCGTGGCGTGAACGTGAACGAATCGCGCGGCGGCATCCTCGACATCCTTACGTCGATGGGCGCGGATTTCGAGCTTTCCGAAGAGCGCACGATTGGCGGCGAACCGGTCGCGGACATCGTTATCCGTTCATCCCGGCTGAAGGCCACGACCGTCGGCGGCGCGCTCGTCCCGCGGGCGATCGACGAACTCCCGCTCGTCGCCGTCCTCGCCTGCTTCGCCGAAGGTGAAACGCTCGTCCGCGACGCCGCCGAGTTGCGAGCGAAGGAATCGGACCGCGTCGATGCCGTCGTCGCCGCCCTCGGGCGCCTTGGCGCGAAGGTCACGGCCCGGCCCGATGGCTTCAGCGTGGCCGGTCCGATTGCCCTCCACGGCGGCACCGTCGATGGCGGCGGCGACCACCGCATCGGGATGCTCGGGGCCATCGCCGGAATGCTGGCGGACGGCGAAACAAAGGTGCTGAACGACGCGGTCGGCGTCTCCTACCCGAGCTTCTGGGAAGACTTGCGTCGCGCGTCCCAGTGAGCCTGGAGCGGTTGGCCGCCAAGTGGCCAAGACGCCAAGATACGAGGGTGTGGGATGACGCCGCCTCTCCAAAACTTGGCCCCTTGGCTCCTTGGCGGCAAATCGGGCTGATACGCAGAACTCTGGCGGTCCGCGATGAGCGCTGAGTCCGCCCGGCACGACCCCTGGATGGCCCTGCGTCAGCCCAACTTTCGCTACATCTCCGTCGG
>JANXYE010000488.1 GCA_025350285.1 Chloroflexota bacterium | reverse complement strand
AACGGCGAGGAGGGAGGCCACGAACAACGCCAGGGGAACAAGAAGCGGGCGATGGCGCATCGGCTGAGCGTACGGCGCTGGGCGTTAACCGGCCGGAAATGCTACCTCCGCCCGAACCGGCGCTTCACCCTCTCCCAGGTGCTCTGACCGGCGGGCGCGTAGCTAATGTAGCGATCACGCCAGAAGACGGCTTTCGGCGACGGCTGCGCCTTCCCGCCGGACGGCGACCTGCGGAGGAAGCCAGAGAGAAAACCGCCGAAGAACATCACAACGCCGGCCACGGCGGCCCAGATGAGCTGGCCCCAAACGCTCGAGAGAACCAGGCCAAATACCACGAGGGTCGCGCCGGCGAGCAGAAACGAGGTCGGGTTGAGCTTGTTCGTGAACCCGGCGAAGGGACTGGGGCGGGCCGCCCGTTCGGCCTTCTGGCGCTGTTTTCTGGCGGCGGCGATCGGTATGGGATTCCGATCCGCTGTAGCGGTTGGCGCCTCTGGCAAATCGTCGAGGCGTGCGAGGATCTCCTCGATTTCGCGTTCGATGCGGTCCGGCATGTCTTTGTTACGTCGAGCCTAGGCTATTCGGATCGGTTCGTCGATGGGGCGAGAGCGGGAGGGGTGGGGAGCTTTACTGCGCGGACTCGGCCCAGGGCATGATTCCGCTACGCCAGCGGCCACCGGGGCCGCGACTCCCCGTGCCAGACGGTGAACTACGCCGGGAGACCGCGGAGAAAGGCCAGGAGCGGCGGATTCACCAGTTCGGCGTGTGTGAGGTTCGCCGCGTGGGCCGCGCCCGCGATGCGCACGACTCCGTCGCAGCCCTTGAGTTTCTCGGCCATCTTCTCCGCCCGGTCCATCGTGAGTGCCGTGTCGGCCGTTCCATGGATGACGATTGCCGGGCAGGCAATCTCGCCAAGCCGTGGCGAGATGTCGTCCCGTCCCTCGAGGCAGCGGCCGGCTTCGACGATCAGTTCCTTGGGCCGCGCTCGCCATTTCGCAATCCAACGCTCGTTTTCGGCCGGGTCGTTGATGATCAAGGCGGCGACGGCCTGGGCGAGTTCATCGACGGGTCCAGCCGCCGCCCACGCGTCGAGCATCCCCCGGTTGCCGGCAGCCGCTTCGGGGCTGTCAACGTCCGCCGCGGTATCCACGAGGACGAGGGCGCGGACCACGGCGGGCGCAGCGAGAGCTGCCCGGAGCGAGAGGAATCCACCCTGCGACATGCCACCGACCACCGCCCGTTCGATTCCCAGGTGGCCGAGCAGGCCGAGACAATCAGCCGCTGAATCCCAGTAGGTGAAGGGCTTGCCGTCCCACTCCGTGAGGCCGAACGCCCGCTCGTCCCAGGTGATAACCCGAAACTCAGGCGCGAGGGCCGCCACCTGCGGTGCGAACATCTCGTGATCCATCAGGAAGCCGTGCGCGAGGATTACCGGCGCGCCCGCGCCGCCGCTGTCTTCGAAGTAGATGCGCTGGCCGTTGACGTCCGCGTAGGGCATGACGAGGTCTCCTGCTGGGAATTCGACGGAGTCTTTCACACGGCGGGGCCCGGCGCAATTTCAGGGACGCGTCCGGGAGCGCGTCATTAGATGCCCTCTTTCACCTTTTCGGCCAGGGCACGGGTGAAGCCGAGGGTGCTGGCGATCTCTTCCACTGGGGCTTCGCGGACGGCACGGACGCTGCCGAATTTCTTGAGCAGGGCCTTCTTTCGCTTGGGCCCGATGCCGGGAATCGTGTCGAGGGCGCTCTGGATGCTGGACTTCGCCCGCACCTGGCGGTGGAAGGTGATAGCGAAGCGGTGCGCTTCGTCGCGCAGACGCTGGACGAGAAAGAGCGCCTCGCTGCCGCGGGGGAGGATGATTGGCTCGTCTTCACCGGGGACGAAGATCTCTTCGTAGCGCTTCGCCAGCCCGACGGTGGGGATTTCGTAGACGCCGATCTCGCGCATAGCCTGCACGGCGGCCCCGAGCTGGCCTTTGCCGCCATCGATGATGACAAGGTCGGGCAAATCCCAGAGGCGAGTTCCGAGTTCCGAGCTCCGAGTTCTGAGTTCAGTTCCGAGTTCCGAGTTCCGAGTTCCGAGTGAGTCGGCGTCACCATCGACCCAGCGCGGACGGCCGTCCGTATGTGGCGCCGAGTCGGGCTCCCCCTCTCCCGCGAAGTCGGGAGAGTGGGCAGGGG
>JANXYE010000401.1 GCA_025350285.1 Chloroflexota bacterium | reverse complement strand
CGGCGGGTCGAAGACCACGCCGGCAACCATCGCGGTCGATGACGGCCCCTCTCCGACCCCTGCCTCTCCGGCCGTGTCCCCGTCTCCGTCGCCGACAGCGACACCCTCCGCCAGCGCCACGCCCGCGGACCCCATCGCCGCCCTCCGCCCGGTCGCGATGAAGGAAGGGCCTCCGATTACGCTCCCCGGCAACACCGTCCTCTACTACCTGGGCGGCGAAGTCCCGCTCGAAGGCAGGCCCGACACCCTGCTCCGCGCGTACGCCCTGAGTTCCGGTGAGCTCGTGATCGAAGATGTGCTCCGAAAGCTCCCGCTGGAAGGCAAGCTTTACGGATTCGCGTTCGATCCAGACAGGCAGCGGATAGCGGTGACCATCTGCCTCTCCGGCGACTGCTTCAAGCATTCTCTCATCTCGACTCGGGCAACCGAGGACGTCGTCCTGCTGAGCGATGATGGAGGTGGGACGTGGGCGAATCTCGGTCCGCCGCCCGCGGAGGGAGCCTACCTCGTTGGATTTCTCGGTGAGGCGATTTTATTCGGCCTCCCGGGCGCGACGGATTCGTCAGGTTTCCCCTGGAGGGGCGTCCTGGTTCCATCAGGGATTCCTATCGTTGGACCGGGTGAGACGTACCCGGTCCCATTCGACGGACGGGCCATCGTCTGGACGACTGCCAGGGGCGGCGTTTTCGACCAAACAGGGGGCGTTTTGCGTTCCGCGAGCCCCATAACGGGGCTCCAGAGCGATCGAACCGGCGGCCAATTTTCCTACCTGCCCGATATCCTCCTCGCCTATGTGCCAGGAGGCGCCGCCGCTCACGCCATCGTGGAGGTGGACGTCAGTGAATCACCCAAGCGCGCCGTGTCCTGGGGGGATTTCGACCTCATGCCGGTCGCTCGGCTCGCGCCGGACCTTCTCATCGTGAACCGCTACCGTCCGCCGACCGGAGGTCTCGGAGACGCCGCCATCCTCAACCTCGCCACCGGCCAGTACCGCCCCATCGCCGGGCTCCGCCGCCCCACTGACCGCGACGCGTATCCGGTCGCCCTCTCGGTCTGGCCGTTCGCCCGCATCACCAGCGGGCCTACCTGCCTCAACGTCCGCGGAAAGCCCAGCACCGATGCAGAGAGCTTCGGCTGCTTCAGCGACGGAGTCCTCCTCCGCGTGACGGGCCCGCTGACCACGGCCAACGGACGCGACTGGTTGCCGGTTGAAGCGCCCGGCGGCGACGCCCACGGTTACGCTGCCGCCGAGTTTCTCGAACGATGACGGCCTGCTCCCCGTGGTAGAATCGCACGATGCTCGCGCAAGTTGATAACTCCGAAGCCCTCCTCGAAGAGCTCAAGTCCCTCGACGACCCGATCGTCGAGGCCGTCGCCGAATGGGCCGTCCGTGTCGGCGAGGACTGGTCCGGCGACCCAGCAGTTCGCGTAAGAGTGACCCTGAAAGACAGCGAGATTCGCCGTGTGTGGTCGCAACTCACCCCGTTTCAGCGCGAAATAGACCAGGTGGTCGAGCGGCTGTTCCCCGGGCATTTTTCGTACGTGACGTTCACGGCTCAATCGGTCAGTCTCGACCCACGTCCATCCGTGGAGCCGGTACGGCAGTCGCGGCGGTGAGCTACGCGGCCGACCTTCTCAAGCAGGCCACCACGCTTGCGATCCTTGATCCGAATCGCCCAAACCAGGCCAACCTCCGTCGATCGATCTCGTCGGCTTACTACGCAGCCTTTCACCTCCTGATAGACGCGGCCGCTCGGCAATTTGTCCGCGGCTCCCGTGGCCTTGAACGCGAGGCAGTGAGGCGCGCGGTCACCCACGACGACATGAAGCACGTTTGTGCTGCGCCAAAAACGTGGTGGCCGATCGAGCCGGTGGCGCCCGACCTCGCCACCGTGATGCGCTCCTTCGTCGTACTTCAAGAAGCGCGCCATGCCGCGGACTACTCGCTCGCGTCGCCCGTGACGCGTGCGGAAGCGCTCCGCCTGATTGCCGTCACCTCCGAACTCTTCGAAGCGTGGGCGCGCGTCAAAGACGACCCGGCCGCCCGCGCCTTCCTCGTCGCGCTTGTCGCCCTGCGCGGCTTCCGGCGGCTCTAGCGCGGCCGTGCTAAAGTGCGCTGCGCACGTCGGAGGGCTCCCCATGTTCGTCGAGATCGACCACATCGGCATCGTTGCCGCCACCTGGGATGACGCGAAGCGCGTCCTTGTTGATTCGCTCGGCCTCGTCCCCGACGAACAGCGCTCCCCGCTGCCCGACGGCGTCTATTTCGCCCCCGAACGCACGCACAACTACTTCATCAAGGTCGGCCTTGGCAAAACTCGCGTGGAAGTGCTGATTCCCGCCGACACGACCAGCGGCACGGCCCGCTTCCTGGCTCGCAACGGCCCTGGCCTGCACCACATCGGTTATGCCTGCGACGACGTTGCCATCGAGGCTGACCGCCTCGAAGAAGCCGGTCTCCGCCGCATCGACCTCGGGCCCGGCGCCGACCCTCGCCGCCTGGCCGCTGCCTTCTTCCACCCGAAGTCGATGAACGGCATCCTCACCGAACTCGTGCCCGTCTACCGCGAACGTTAGCCGCCAGGCGCTCGGAGTGCGTGCCGCTTTGGAAGCGCCGGCTTCTTCGCCAGGATGAAGAACACCGATCCCGCCGCCGAGAGTCCCGCCAGTATGTCGAAGCCGGTTTTGTAGCTTCCCGTCTGGTCGTAGACATAACCGGCGATTAACGGCCCCGAAATGGTTCCGATGATGATCACGAGGTTCGAAACGCCGAGGATCTTGCCAAAGTGGCTGCGTCCGAAGTAATCCGCGCGGATGGCCGCCATCTGCGGGCCCCGCCAGCCCCAGGCCAGCCCATGCACGACCGCGAAGGCGAGGACCATCTCCACGTTCGCGGCGTGAGCCAGCAAAAGGATGGCTCCGGCGTGCATGCCCATGCACCCCACCGCCAGCACCCGCTTGTTCGAATGGTCGCCGATGTACCCGCCGGTGAGCGTCCCGAGTAGCTGGAACAGCGTCATCACGGTTACGAACCAGGCGGCCGTCCCCAGCGAGTAGCCCAGGTCTTCGTGCAGGTGCGACACGAGGTGGACGTTGATCGCGGACACGATGAACAGGGCTGAGGCGTGCCCGAACCCCACCCACCAGAACGAAGCCGTGTGGAGCGCCTCCCGCAGGGTGAAGTCGCCTGCGGCTGTCCCTGCCCGCTCGCCCTTCAGGCGATGGTGATGCGGCTCGGTCAGCGCATCCCCATCCGGGCCGAGGCCCATCGCCTGCGGGCTGGGGCGGATGAGTTGCGCGAGGGGCAACCCCACGATGAGCACAACCACGCCCGAAATAAACGCCGTCTCCCGCCAGCCCAGCGTCTCCATCGCCAGCGTGGTAAGCGGCACCAGGATCCCGCCGACCGCGAACCCGGCCGACGTCAGGCTGATGGCCGTCGCTCGCCTCCGTTCGAACCAGTGCACGGCCGCGAACGTAATCGTCGTCCAGCCGCAGAGTGCCATTCCCGCCGAAATCACCGCGAACGCCAGGTAAAAGGTCAGCAGATCCCGTAGCTGGCTGAACGCCATCAAGCCGAGCCCGAACAGCACCAACCCGATGGTCGCCACCGCCCGCGCCCCCAGGCGGTCCAGGAGCGCGCCGTGGAATGGCCCGATGCCCCCGCTCACCACCTCCCGCAACGACGATCCGAGCGAGAGTGTCGTCTTGTTCCAGCCGTAATCGTTGCGCAGCAAGACCATATACGAACCGTAGGCCTGCCCCATCAGCCCGTTCGCCAGCATCTGAATGCCCGCCCCAGCGACGATGATCCACCAGCCGTAGAACATCCTCGAGACGCGCCTCGGCGCCCCGGACACCGGCCGGCCACCCGCCGCCGGCAGGCGGGCCGGGCCAAGCGTCATAGCAGAGGCCTCGCCGCCGGGGCGGTCGGTCGGCGCATGGGGCACTCCGGGGAGGTGGTGGGTTTCACCCTAATCGCTCCGCCATCGGCACACGAATCCGTGTCCCGCCGGACCGCATCACATCTGCTACCCGTGAGCTATGGCCACCGTCTCAGTCCGCGAGTTCATGGAAGCGCTCCGTGCCGATCCGGAACTCCGTGCCGAGGTGCGCCGCGAAATCCTGGGCGCCGATTTGCTCACCCTGCCGGAACTTGTTCGCGAGAACCTCTGGCAATCCGCGAGTTGCGCGTCGTCGGAGCCCAGAACTCGGCCGGCATCCGCGAACTGCGGTCGCGGGCCGGGCAATCAGCGAACAGGCCTCGGAGCGCGCCCGCGAAGCCGGCGTGGCCGTTCTCATAGAGCCCGGAAGTGCACGTAGGGCTTGATGCGCCGCCGATGGCGCCAGGCGGCCGCATGAGCTTCACCCGCTCGCCTTGCGGTAGGCCAGCCCCTCTCCCATACTGAGTTGTGATCCGCCGCGGCGGATCGTTTTTGTGTTGGTGCCCTGAAAAGGGCGCAAAGGCCCCCGGCCCAAGTGGCGCAATTGGCCGCGCAACCGATTTGTAATCGGTAGGTTAGGGGTTCGAGTCCCCTCTTGGGCTCCAATACATAAGCCAGGCCGCGGTGGAAGGCCGACATCTGGAGAGATGGCCGAGTGGTTAATGGCAGCAGACTGTAAATCTGCCGCGCTACGCGCTTCGCAGGTTCGAATCCTGCTCTCTCCACCAAACGCAAGCTTCTGGCTGTGAGCTCCCAGCTCTGAGCCGAACGAGACCATTCGCCCGCCTTTGGCTGGCGTCCAGGAGCTAACAGCTAGCCGCTAGTAGCTATCCCGCCCTCATAGCTCAGTTGGCAGAGCGCGTTCTTGGTAAGAACGAGGTCTCCAGTTCAAATCTGGATGAGGGCTCCAGAAATCAGACCACCGGCCCGCCGCGCCGGGGTGACAAAAGAAGGTATTCAGCGATGGCAAAAGTAAAGTTCGAACGGAATAAGCCGCACGTCAACGTGGGCACGATTGGCCATGTGGACCACGGTAAGACGACGCTCACGGCGGCGATTACGAAAGTCCTGTCGCTGAAGGGCGAAGCCCAGTTCCGGGCCTTCGATAGCATCGACAGCGCGCCGGAAGAGCGTGCCCGCGGGATCACGATCGCGATTGCCCACGTGGAGTACGAGACGGAGAAGCGGCATTACGCCCACGTCGATTGCCCGGGCCACGCGGACTACATCAAGAACATGATCACCGGGGCGGCGCAGATGGACGGGGCGATCCTGGTGGTCGCGGCGCCGGATGGGCCAATGCCGCAGACGCGCGAGCACGTGCTGCTGGCGCGCCAGGTGGCGGTGCCGGCGATCGTCGTCTTCCTGAACAAGGTAGACATGATGGAGGACGAAGAGCTGCTCGAACTGGTCGAACTGGAACTGCGCGAACTGCTTTCGATCCAGGAGTTCCCGGGGGACGATATTCCGATCGTGCGGGGGAGCGGCCTGAAGGCGCTGTCATCGACATCGACGGACATCTCGGCGCCGGAGTACAAGTGTATTTTGGAACTGATGGACGCCGTCGATAACTACATCCCGACGCCAGAACGGGCGCTGGATAAGCCGTTCCTGATGCCGGTGGAAGATGTTTTCGGGATCAAGGGGCGGGGGACGGTGGTGACGGGCCGGATCGAACGCGGGATCGTGAAGACGGGCGACGAAATCGAGATCATTGGCATCGAAGAGACGCGCAAGACGACGGTGACGGGCGTGGAGATGTTCAAGAAGCT
>JANXYE010000397.1 GCA_025350285.1 Chloroflexota bacterium | reverse complement strand
CGTCGAGGGTGGAACCGTTCAAGTCTTCTTCATCGAAGGCGACTTTACGATACCGGCAACTCGACTGTCTGACGGTACGATACGGTATCTCTGTTTGTTAGCAATCTTGTTAGACCCAGATCCTCCTTCGTTGATTTGTATTGAAGAACCAGAAATAGGTTTACATCCAGACATTATCCCGAAATTAGCAGACTTGTTGATTTCTGCTTCCGAGCGCTCCCAGTTAATTGTTACGACTCACTCGGACATCCTGATTGACGCGCTCAGCGAGCTGCCGGAGTCAGTGCTTATCTGCGAGAAACACGACGGGCAAACGAGCCTTCGCCGACTCGAGGGTGAACCGTTGGCCGAGTGGCTCAGCAGATACCGGCTCGGGCAGCTCTGGCTCAAAGGTGAGCTTGGAGGAACCCGCTGGTGACCGCGAGGCTCTACGTCGAGGGCGGCGGAGATTCTAAGGAGTTACATTCTCGCCTGCGCGAGGGCGTGACGACCCTGCTGGAACGGTCGGGACTGACCGGCCGGCTTCCCCGCGTGGTAGCCGGCGGATCGCGCAATTCGGCATTCGCCGACTTCATAACGGCGCATCGGACTTCGGGTGCCTCCTTCGTCGCACTGCTCGTCGATAGTGAGGACGTGGTTTCCGACCCGCGGGAACCGTGGGCACATTTGAAGAAGCGGGACGGCTGGGATCGACCGCCAGGCGCCACCGACGACCAAGCATTGTTGATGACCACGAGTATGGAGACTTGGCTGATGGCCGATCGAGCAGCCTTGAGCGCCCAGTTCGGCGCATGTTTGAACGAAACAGGGCTGTTTCCCATAGCGGGAATCGAAAGTCGCACGCGTCAGAGCGTGCTTCAAGGAATAGAGCGTGCCACGCGGGATTGCGGGAAGGACAAGGGCTACAGCAAGGGGAGGCGGTCATTCGAGTTGCTCGCCCGGCTGAATCCCGCCGTGCTCATGGATCTTCCGTCGTTCCACCGAGCGATGACGGTTCTCCAGAGCCGCCTTTGAAGTGGACCTCGTCGCGGCAGGCAACCGGGCTCGTAACCCGCTAGACCCCGGCGGCCGTGCGCATCTGGGCGGCGTGGTCGCGGAGGTGATGCGCGTTCATCGCCAGCAGCTCGCCGGCCGTCCCGAAGCGCTCGTGTTTCTTCTCCAGGTCCTCGGCCGAGACGTACTTCAGCTTCTTGTTGCACATCTCGGCGACCTCGTCCATGTGCGTCGCGGCCTCGGCCGGTGACGCGTACGAGCCCTTCACCTCATCGACGCCCGGGTAGCCGCAGGTGGTGCAGATGGTCGTCGTGAAGAACGCCTCGACCGGAATGGCGTGCTCGGCGGTCTGGCGAGCGGACCAGGCGTCTTCGCCCGTGCCCTCGCCCGTCTTCTCCCAGCCGGGGCCGACCAGCGAAAGCGCGGACTTAAACTCCTCGCGGGCGGCGGCGAGGTCGGAACGAAGTTCGTCGGGGGTTGGCATGGTGGTTTCTCCTGTGGCGTTGATGTTTCAATCCGCTCCAGCCCCGAGGGCCGGAGCCGTTGATGACGCGAACGCCCACTGTACAGGAGCATCGCCAAACGTTCGTTAACCATCCCCCGAGACCCTCAGCGGATGTCGATCAGCCTCTTCAGCAACGAACCGGACGTCCTGGTCTTTCATGCGGCCGATATCATTTTCGAAGCCGGATCCACCCTTCTCACGCGATCGACGCGCGTGCGGCAGGATCATGATCCCCAAATTCTCCGGCGGCTCGCCGACGAAGAAAAACGCCACATCGTGGACGCCAGCGGGAAGCCTGCTTGTGAAAACATCGTCCCCCGGAAGCGTCGCGCGCAATTAACCGACCGGAGCGACGAGCCAGGGCGTGAGCATAGCCAAGTCCGAAACCAACTCTCCAGCGAAAAACACCGCGATGTCCCCGGCCGAACTCGTCGAAGCAAATTCGTCTGCGCTGTCTCGGCTGCTCGCGTGGAAGGCCACGCGGCCACCCAGAACTTCCGATGCCTCGTTTACGAGCGGGTACTCGATGACAACCCACTCGCCATCGTAAAGGCGCTCGATCTCGGCCATCGTAAGGACCGGTGCTTCGGGGAGCGTCGCGGTTGCCATCGCTCGATTTTAGCACGACCCGCAAGCCCGCCGCCGCTACACACGAATCGCGTGCGTGCGCTCTGGCATGCCCACGCTGAGGCCCGATGCGGCGGCGACGAAGCCCGAGAACAGGTTCGCGGACGCCTCGTTGCTGGCGGCGAGTTCCTCCGGATGCCATTGGACGCCGACCACGAATGGCCCGAGCCCGGGCCCTTCGACCGCTTCCACCACGCCATCTGAGGAGCGCGCCGTGATCACCAGGTGGTCGCCCGGACGGCGGATCGACTGATGGTGCATCGAGTTCACGCCAAGGCCGCCCGGGCCAACCAGGTTCGCGAGCAATGTCCCACCGCGCACGTCAACGGCGTGCGTCACTTCATCGCGCCGGTAGCCGGCATCGACCTGGCTGTGAGCGATGCTCTCGCCGTAGTAGTCCGGGATGTGCTGCACGAGGCTGCCGCCAAGGGTGACGTTCAGCACCTGCATCCCGCGGCAGAGAGCGAGGACGGGCTTCCGCTGCGCAAGCGCCCAGCGTGTGACCGTAACTTCGAGCGTGTCCCGCGGCGCCGACACGCCGTGAACAAGCGCATGCGGCTTTTCGCCATAGCGGCTGGGATCGACGTCTCCGCCGCCCGTCAGCAGAAGCCCGTCGAGGTTTTCGAGAAGCGCGTTAAGCTGGTCATCGAGCAGGAACGGTGGCAGCAGCACCGGAATGCCACCGGCCGCCTGGAGCGCATGCAGGTACGCCGCGTTGAGCGACATTCGCGCCGGGCCTTCGCCCGATGAAGCCGAAGTGGTGACTCCGATGAACGGCATTGCGCGACATCCTAAGGCATAGGCGGCCACGGCGCGTACGCCCCCTGTACCCTGGGCAGCCACCATGGTACCCGAATTGTCACGATCTCGATCCCGGCAATGTGCCCCACGATACATTGCAAGCGCGAAGATAGCGTCAGCACTCTTCCGCAAGGAAGGCATGGGGGCATGTTCGTGACGCAGACACCTGGTGGTCACCGCTCATTAGATTCCGGGACCCGGACGCCGTTGCCAGCCGCCTGCCGGCCCGCTGGCCTGGCCGAGACCGGGGTAGCCAGCCGTTGGCGCCGATCGGCCATTTCGATGAGCCGAGGTTACGAAGTGGGGACCGTGATCCGCGGCGAGCCCGCTCAGATCAAGCGCGCGAGCTAACGCGGCCGCTCAGGGCGAGGTCACTCTCGGCACTTTGCCGAGGTCT
>JANXYE010000394.1 GCA_025350285.1 Chloroflexota bacterium | reverse complement strand
CGGCGAGCCAAAAATCGGCCCGCCTACATCGTCGGTGCGGGCGAGAACACCACCCATCGTTCGGTCACCTACGACCCGGACTTCACCCACTCTCCGATCAAGGCGGCGGCCGACCGCGCCTGGGCGATGTCGGGCGTGAAGCGCAACGAGATTGACCTGGCGTCGCTCTACGACTGCTACACGATCACCGTGCTGCTCACGATTGAAGATGCCGGCTTCTGCGCGAAGGGCGAGGGTCCGAAATTCGTCGAGGAGCACAACCTGACGTACAAGGGAGACTTCCCCCTGAACACACACGGCGGGCAACTGAGCTTCGGACAGTCAGGCCTTGCTGGCGGAATGTCCCATGTGACCGAGGCCTACCTTCAGCTCACCGGCCGCGGCGGCGGCCGCCAGCTTAAGAAGTGCGACACGGTGTTTGTTAACGGCAACGGCGGGATCATGAGCGAACAGGTATCCCTCATCCTGCGGGGCGGGTAGGCATGCCGAAGTACGTCCATGAGGGAACGCCGATTCCCGTACCAACCCCCGTCACCCAGCCGTTCTGGGATGCCACGCGCGACCACCGTCTGATGCTCCAGCGCTGCGACAAGGGACACACGTTTTACTACGCCCGGACGCATTGCCCGGAGTGCCTTTCGCCTGAAACGGAGTGGGTCCAGGCCAGCGGGCGAGGGAAGCTTTACAGCTACACCGTCGCACGCCGAGAGCAGTCGCCCGAGTTTGCGAACGACCTTCCCTACATCATCGCGGCGATCACGCTGGAGGAAGGGCCAAGGATGACCACCCTCCTGGTCGAGGCCGATCCGGACAACGTCCAGATCGACGGCTTGGTCGAACTCGTGTGGGACGATGTTTCAGCGGAACTCTCGCTGCCGTTCTTTCGCCCGGCTCAGAGCTGATAGAGGCCCACCTGGAGGCTCCTTTGCGGTGCGGCGCCTCGGGCCGCCGGGGTACGCCTGCCGGAGCCTGCGCGAGGTTCTCGCCCCGGTTCGCCCGCGGCGTCCCCGAAGGTCGCGAGAATAGCGCGCTGGTTCTCGATGATGCGCGCCCACCGCGGACGAGGTAGTGCCGGGGGACATCGTCGAGCGAGTGATCGCATCGGGGTGGTTCGGACTTTCCGGCGCGTATCGGACGGACCGACGTTCATCGCGCTATTGGACCACGCCACCGAGCTGCTCCTCCAGACGACTGACGCCTCTACGCCAGGTCCCCAGAATCCGCCGCCGGGGCACCGTCTGGCGTGTTTGACCCAGGCTGGGCGCTTTGACGCCGCATGGTGCCCCTGGCGTGCGCGTCCTGAATGAGGAAGGCTACGGCCACCGTAGCCAGCCCAATGAGGCCCATCACGAGGAAGACATCCTGAAAGGCGCTGAGCGACCCGTCCCGCGTCTGCGGCGCGCCGAGGATGGCGCCGTGGTACGAGAGCCGGCTTGTCAACAAGGTGGCCGCGAGAGCGACGCCCAGGCTCGCTGCCACCTGGCTCGTGACGTTGTAGAGCGCCGTCGCGCGTCCGGTATCCCTGGCCACGACGCCCGCATACGTCGCGGCCTGTAACGGCACGAGGACCAACCCGAATCCCAACCCCCGGATAAGCATCACGCCCCTGATCAGCCACTCGTTCGTGCCAAGGTCCATCTGCCGGAAGGCGAACGTAGAAACAGCCGTGATTATGAGCCCCGTGAGGATCATTCGGCGGGGACCGACGCTCCGATAGAGCCGGCTCGCTGGCTGCGCCATCACCATCACGCCCACCGCCATCGGGAACGTCGTTAGCCCCGATTCGAGTGCCGACAACCCACGGGCCGCCTGTAGCTCAAGGGTTAGCAGGAAGATCGTCGATGAAAAACCGAACATGGTCACGAGCCATGCCAGGTTGCACGCGCGGAACAAGGCATTCTTGAAGATTCGGACATCCAACATCGGCGCGGGGGAGTGCAGCTCGACGAACACGAAGGCTCCGAGCAGGGCCAGCCCCGGCAGGGCGAAGCCGATGACCCGCGGATCGTCGAAGCCTCGATGTCCGGCTTCCGCTAGGGCGTAGATCAGCATCGCCAGCCCCGCCGCCGAGAGCGCGAAGCCCAGAGGGTCGAACCGCCCGGCGGATTGCTCCTTATGCTCGCGCAGATAGCGGGCAGAGATGAGCAACGCCACGACGCCGATCGGGATGTTCACGAGAAAAATCCAATGCCAGGTCGTGTACTTGAGCAGCAGCCCTCCGACAAGTGGCCCCATTGCCGGTGCGACCGCCGCCGGGAGCACCATGATCCCAGCGGCCTGCGAACGTTCTTCAGGCGGGAAGGCCCGCCAGACGGTCGCGAAGGCGACTGGTGAGAGCATCCCGCCGCCCACCCCCTGGAGCACCCGGAAGGCGATCAAGGACTCGATACTCCAGGCGGTCGCGCAGAGCAACGACGCGATCGTGAACACGCTCAACGCGAACATGAACACGCGCTTCGTGCCAAACCGGTCGCCGGCCCAGCCGCTTACGGGAATGAAGACGGCCAGGCTGAGGAGGTAGCCCGTGATGACCCACTGGATAGTCGAAGGGGAAGTGACATCGAAGTCTTTGCCCAGCGTGGGGATGGCGACGTTCACGACCGTCGAATCCAGCAACTCCATGAAGATCGCGAAGACCGCGAGGATTGCAACGATGTACTTGTACTCGATACGCCTCAGCACATGCTCTTCCTGTCGTCCGCCGCGATTCCAGGGCCAATAATGTGCCGTGGCGCGCAGGCCCGCAATCCCAGCCCAACAGACGCCGGCCGGCACGTTCTGACCTACCACTGCACGGTCGTTACCACCCGCACCAAAACCGGCTCCGGAGGTCGAGACTGACGATGGACCACACCGACCACACCAACCTCCTGCGCGGCGGCATCGATGGCTCCAGTGGGACCTGGGCCGACCTGGGCGCGGGCGCGGGCGCTTTCACCCTCGCACTGGCGGAACTCTTAGGCCCCGGTGGCGAGATCCATGCCGTCGATCGGGATGGGAGCGCCCTACGCGCGAACGCCCAGGCGATGAGGGTAAAATTCCCGAAGGCTGGCGTTCAGTATCATGCCGCCGACTTCAGCCGGCCGCTCGCACTTCCCCTGCTCGACGGAATCGTGATGGCGAACGCGCTTCACTTTCAGTCAGATCCGGATGCCGTCGTTCAACAGCTTCGTGAGTATCTGCGGCCCGGTGGCCGCCTGCTCATCGTCGAATACAACATCGAGCGCGGGAATTTCGCTGTGCCTCATCCGGTGCCGTATTGGCGCTGGGAGCAGCTCGCCCGGGACGCCGGGTTCGAGCACACGGAGCTTCTCGCGAGACGACCAAGCCGCTTTCTCCGTGAGATCTACTCGGCCGCCAGCCGGTGATTCAGCCACGGCTGTCCTCTGTCTGAACGAGGACCGTAAGGTTCGATCGCCGGATCCCCGAAACCCCATTCTCAACGGACGCTCACGCAGATAAGCATATGGCTCCCAGGAACGGTGCCTCAAAGCGTGCTCGTGGACTGCTCTGCCGTGTCCTTGGTCGGTCTCGCCTCGAACCGGACTCGGGCCGGTCGACTTCGAGAGGGCCTTGCTAACGCCCCCGCTTTCGGACTCCGTCTTGGCGCTTCTGCGGTGCGGTGCTCAGTCGCGCCGATGCAGCGCGGCGACTTGGGGCGTCGCGAGCGGCGGTCACGAAGAGTCTTCGCCCCCGAATCGACCGAACATAGCATGCCCATCACGAGTTTCCGAATCCGCGCATCTTCGTGCCGCAGCAAATTCTCCCGATCGATTGAAATGCATCGGGGATGAACGGAAAGCCGCTCCCGGCCGATGTGCCGCGCGGCCGCCGGGAGAAAGTGTCCGCTTCCGCAGGCGGGGTCACAGACAGCGAGGTCGAGCAACGCCTTCCGCTTTCCAGGGATATCGGGTGCGGAGGCGAGTGCCTGCTGGATGACCGGGTCGAGCGCGCTGCGGATGAGTTCCTGCACGAGCACCGACGGCGTGTAATACGAGCCGCTGGACTTGCGTTCGCCGCCTGCCGCCAGCGTGAACTGCGGGTGGCCGCCTTCACTACGGAGGGAAGGTTGTTCGTCGAGCAGGCTTTCGTAAACGGAGCCAAGCTCCTCAACATCGAGGTCGCGGTAGTTGATGCGCCGGTAGCCCGACTTCGTCGGCGCCAATGAAAGGCCGCGGACGGCGGTCTTCAGAGCGTCGTTGCGAAGCAGCGCGCCCTCAAGGTCGGGACACATGCGCGTATCGAAGATGCCGCCACCAAGCGCCGGGAGGCCGAGGGCGTCGTTTCCCGCTCGAAGCATCGTGAAGGCCACGCGCTGGGCCCGCCAGAGGTCGTCGTGGCGAGCGTCGCCGCGGTCGAGTCGGAGTCGTTGCCGTAGCCGCGAGACGGAGTAGTGGTCGCCGTAGACGGCCGCTCCCCGCGGGTTGGCGAATGGCGGGGAGAGGAGGTCGCGCTCCTCGGCCACCAGCAGGAAGAGCAGCCTGTAGACAACGCGCAGCAGTTGCCGGTAGTACCCGACCTCGTCGAGTTCGCCCACTGCGAGCTTGCTGCGGAGGTCCTCGTTCGCCGGGTGGTCGAGGAATCCCGGGCCCAGGGCACGGATGCCCTGCTCGACACCCAGCCGCAGGTCGCCAAGGGCACGGGCGCCGCGAACGAGGGCGGTGTTGTACCACTGTTCAAGGAAGCAGGATGTCGCGTCGGTCATCCCGGCCGGCAGGCGTGTGCGATTCGCGACCATCCAGAGCGGGGTGAAGTCCGAGAAGACGCCGCCGTCCATCAGCCCCTTGAGGTCGAACTCCAGGTAGGCGGGCCTGGTCAGGCTGGCGTTGTCGCGCAGGATGCGGAGCTGGTGCCCGTTACTGACGATCCCCCAGAGGTGCCCCGTCTCGTTCAAGTAAGACTGGAGGAGCCCATGGGGGCTGGCCCTCTGCCCGGGCGTCGCGGTGTCCGAGCGATCGAGGGGCTGGGTGTATGCGACCAGGTGTACGGGCGGCGCGGCTGGGGACCCGTCGGTGCGGTGCGAGACACGGAACTCCCGGCCATTCACCTCCTCGGCCTGCGGTCGGAAGTCGAGGTCCATGTACCCCAGCTCCGCGAGCAAGGGGATGAGCCACTGCTGGCTGGTGATGCCAAGCTCAGCGCCGGGGCGCGAGCCATCGAGTCGCGAGTTGAACGAGGCCCAGTAGTTCTTCACGCGCTTCCAGCTGCGGGCGGCCACCTCTGTCAGGCGGGAGTTGGCCTCAAGGCCGTAGCCGGCCACAGGGTCGAGGCCCGGAAGCTCGCGCTCCTTCGGGTCAACCAGACGCTCCAGGAGGTCCGGCGGAAGGAGTCCGCCCTCGGAGCGGACGGTCGGTCGGGCGTCGTGCATCGTCCTGGCCATCAGTTGTTCACCACCGGAGCAATGAGATAGCAGCCCAACACGTCCACCGGCAGGTGGGGCTCAACGCGGTAGCTCACGCCCGTCAGCCCGGCGGTCTTGCGAACCCTCTCGTGTGCGGTTCGAAGCTCTATGCCACGAACCCGCCCGCGCTCGGCGATGGCGGACTCCAACGCGGGGAGCGCACTGATCGCCCGCTCAAGCCAGGCCGTTCGCTGTCCGGCCGGGATGTTCGCATCGCCGGTGGCCCCGAGGAGCGCGAAGGCCTCGGCATCGGGGAGCCACTCGGGGGCCGCCGGGTCGCCCCGGTAGCCAAGGACCAGGCACTCTTCGGCCAGGAGGGAGGTGGTCGCTCGCTGCCGGGTCACGTCGAGCTGGAAGCGAAGTCTGAGGAGGACCAGCGTCGTGAGCCTCGTCACGGCGGAGGAGCGGATCGCGGCTGTTCGCGCGGCGACACCGTCGTTTCCGCCTTCGAGGGCAGAGCCGACGAGGTAGTTGGCGAGCGACTCCACCAGCGAGTGAACGCGCGCTAAGTACACAGTCCCCTGAGGCACCGGCAGATGGAAACCGATCCGCACCCTCCCGGTCATGCCGGCCCCATCCCGTACCGGAAGCGGCAGGGTCGAGGCCGGCGAGAGATCGACGACGGCGGAACCCCGCTCCAGGCCAAGCGGCTGCCCCAACCGGCCGACGGGTTTGCGTTCGACCATCTTGCTCGACGATGCCTTCGCGGTCGGCTACGCGGTGGGCGCGGCTGGAACTCCGGCGGCGGTCACCATCGACCCCGAGGGAAGGGTTACGTCCGAGGTCGCCGCTGGTATCTCCGGGGTGCTGGCGCTTCTTGCACGGTCTCCCGCTCTCACCGCATGAGACTGACCACACGTCCGTGCAGAGGACTTGACCTCGCGGGGCCGAAAGAGCAGTCGCAAGGCCTATCAGCCTCACCGGCAGTCCACCGCGGGGACACGATGACAACATCGTCGCCCCGCGACAGCCTATGTCGCGCAGATGTTGGTAGAATGCGTCGGCACCGAAAGGGGGCGGTGCGCTCCACATGGCCCGAGTCGTTATCGACAACCCGATCCTGAACCCGCCCTACCACGAGCCAAGCCGCGTCCGGGCTGTTCGACGACGATGGCATCACCAACGACGTTGTCGGCGGCCTGCGCCCAACTTCGTACTTCGCTCCCATTGCCGAGCCGAGGAGAAGGGAAGCAGCTCGACTTCGAACCCGACTGGATCAGAGAGCGGCAGCGCGAAAACGACGAAGGCAACCGCCCGCCCGCCGCTTCGACCGCGCTCCGCGCCCGTTCCGCCGTGATTCCCCGAACCGCCATAACCAGTGTGTCCACGCTGGCCATCTCGTGCCGCAAGCATAGAACACCCGTTCGACCACTGCGCACCGGGCCGCTGGTGGCAGCGCGTCAGCAGGTGTCGGAATTGCAGCATCTTCACAAAGGGAGGGACCCATGGACCCAGAGATTCCCGAAGAGCGACTCCCGCGCAACCGCAAGCGGCGGCCGTCCCCGCCCCCCGAGCCGGAGGTGAGGAAGCGAAACGCCTTCGTCCGGTTCTGGCATCTTCCGCGAAAGGTCAAGTGGCCGATCCTTGCGGTCGTGGCCATCATCGCGATCTCAATCGCGGGATCGGCAGGCGGTAGCAGTTCTGACAAGCCGTCCGTCGTCGTCGCAGCGCCGAAAGACACGGTGACCCCTAAGCCAACGGCTACACCCGTGCCGCCGACGCCGGACGCAGTTGGGATCTTCTCTTCGAAGATTGCTCACCAACGACAGGTTATTGGGGGAGTCATCGAACAATTTTCAAAGGATGCGGCAGCTTACAACGCAGGCACACCGGGGAGTATCGACGCCCTCGGGCAAGATATGACCCTGATCTCGAAAGCCGTGAGCGACGCTGAGTCTGCGCCACTGCCGCCAGGACTGGATGCGACATTCGTAGCGGTCACACAGTCCTTGGACGCGATTAGCAAAACGGCGTATGCGCTCAGCTTCACCTTGGACAAGGGGTACTTTGCCGACCAGCTCAACAAGCTGAGCGACCATCCTACGCGTTTCCCGTTTACCGGGGAGCTGGCCAGGACAACCACCTCCTTCACCACGGAACTACAGGCGCTCGACAAGGCCACCGCCACACTCCCCGTTGCCGTTGCGACGCAATCCGATGCCGTGCCGATGGAGCGCCAGATCGAGAAGTCGATCCGCGACAACAAGAATGCTGTGTATCCGGGGAGCTACAGCTTCGACAACCTCTCCGTGCGGTTCGACCCCGCCGGTGGGCTGGCCACGGTCTCTATCAATCCGGACGGCGTCAACAATGATACCGAGCTCCTCACGAACGCCTCCGCCATGGTCGTCATCGCGGGCAAAGCTGTTTGGTCGTCCTACCCACAGGTCGCGACCATCACAGTCACGGTCGCGCAACCGCGAAAGGATGCGGCAGGCAAGACGAGCAACGTTGATGTCATCGTCGCCACCTACGGCCGGGCGAAAGGTGCTGCACTTCCCTACCTGCACCTCACCGACCAGCCGCATGACGACAACAAACAGATGATCTGCAAGGCCGATTCCTATTCCGTGGCGACCTACATCTGGGGCCAGCTGAAGGATAAGGGTTGCCTTGTCGCCCCAACCGGTGGGGCGAAGCCCGCCCCTGACCCAAGAGGACAATGAGAAAAGACCCACCGGCGAAACCACCCTTTCGACCTGTCGAAATCCGTCAAGTCAAGCCGTTCCGAGAGGCCCGCTAGTGTAGTGAATCACAATTGACTCGCGCTCGAAGGCGGCCTCGCGCCGGTCTCGCGCCGTTCCTGCGGGATGCTCGCAAACTAAAGCTAATTCGGATTCAGTACACTAGGATCCTGTCTGTTTAATCCATAACTACGCATTTATATTCACAACACGCGGGTCTCGAGTGTCAGCCCTGTCGCGAACTGAGGCGTTCTCGGGCCTTGGGTGAGGTCGATCACGAACCGTCATGTGGCGATTTCTACTAAACAGTCAGGTTCCTAGTTGGAGAAGAGCGTCTCTCACGAGCTGGCGGTCGAGGATTTCGTGGTATCGCGTGTTGGAGAAACTGCGCGGGCAGTCGTAGCACGCGGCCTCGCAATCCTCACGGGCGTGTGGCGCACGCCGCAGGTCGGCCCCGGCGGCATTGAAGTGACACACGTCGAGCGCTGCACGGGCTACAGTCGCCATCGCGCCCCGGTCGACCGCGAGCCGTTCAAGGACGCCGGCGACGGCGTCACGAAGGCCGTTTCGCTCAGGTTCAGTTCGCGAGCGATAGCCTGCATCTGCACATCGGTCAGGCCCTCGGCCCGCGTGACGACCCCACAGGGGTTCCCCGCGTAACGGCGCGTTGTGAACACATCGACGATCTTGATCTGGTAGTCGGGCATCGGGCGAGGATTGCAGAGGCTCAGCGACGCGCCCGGCCCCCCGGCGCCGTTTTTCGCCACCCGTCCGCGCGGCGGTTAAGATTCGCGCACATGGCGACCGAGCGCATCCAACGCCGCATCGATTCGTTCCTCGATGAAGCCGACGTGGCCGCGACCAGCGGCGAGTGGGCCGCGGTCGCCGAGAAAGCGCGCGCCGTGCTCGCAATTGACGACGCAAACGAGGACGCGCGGGCCTTCCTGAGGATGGCCGAAGCCAACGCGATCGCGCCTCCCGCGATTGGC
>JANXYE010000379.1 GCA_025350285.1 Chloroflexota bacterium | reverse complement strand
TCCATCACACCCGGCCGGAAGCCTTCCATGATGACATCCGCTTTTTCGTCCAGGTTGAGCAGCGGGGCCACGCCGTCGGCATGCTTCAAGTCCACCCCGATGCTCTTGCGGCTGCGCGTGAGCAGATCCCCGACGCCCGGGGGTGGCGCCGCCGGCACCGCTCCCGCCCGGTCTACGCGGATAACGTCCGCCCCCATATCGGCGAGCATCATTGCGCAAAACGGCCCCGGCCCAATGCCGGCGATTTCCAGGACTTTGATCCCTGCGAGTGGTCCCATTACGAGTCTCCTCCGTGCCGCGGCCCAACCACAGCCTGCCAGGCAATGCGCCTGACTCTACCGCCTCGCCGCCATGCTGTCCCCGGCGCCGTCAACACCCTGGGCAGTCCTCTCCCGCTAGGGCGGGGAGCACATGCCCTGGTTAGGGGTCAAGGCCTCACGCGGACCTATTCAGCTATCCCCGGGTATGGCCCCGCGATCACGCACTCCAAATGCCCGGTGGCCGTTTCGGAAGGGTCGTCCAGGTTCCAGAACCGCCCCCAGGTCTCCGCCCAGCCGCCCAGCGGCGCCTCCGCCACCCGCCCGTCCGGATAGCCGATCCGCGTTGGCTGGCTCACGTCCCAGGTCTCTCCCTCGTGCGCCTCGTCGCCCCGATACGCGCCGCGACCGAGGCCGTCGTTCCAGCCGCCCCAGTATCCGCCGCCACCCATATACACCGGCCGGCTGATCGTCTCCATGCCGAACCGCTCCTCTCGCCCGTCCGCCAACGAAAAAGCGAGCTCCGCGCGCTTCAACCGGCGGCGTCCCTGCTCAAACTCGATAGAGAGCACCCGGACGCCCGTGTACGCCGCCCCCGGCCGCTGATCACCGTACGGGTATTCGATGCGTGACTCGAACATGCTCGTTTCGCCGCCCGCGTACTGCTGGAACTGCCACGAAACGGCACGCGCCGGGAAGCGGATGCCCACCCATTGCCGCAGCCCAAAGGGCCGCGTCCGCCCCTCGATAGGGGCGGCGTTCGGATACGCCGGGCCGCCGGTCCCTCCCACGCCCCAGGAATGGTCCCGCACCCCAGACCACGTCGCATCGACGCTGAACTCCCTGCCGGCCACCACCAGGCTCCCGCTCACATTCCCCACCTGGAGGTAGTTTGCCCGTTCCGAAACGAGCCGCCCATCCGCCCAGCGCGGCTCATGCTGCTCGTTGTACGGCGGCGCGAACCCCTCCCACAGCAGGTCGAATGACACCCCGTGGGGATTCTCCTTGAGCCCGAACCGGATCGTTTTCAGCGCCTCCACGATCTCCATCCAGAATGGGCCGACCTCCAGGTCGTCGATCCGTGGCCGTAGCCTGCGGGAATACCGCACGTTGTGCTGCTTGCCCTCTCCCACACTCACGCACGCGTACGCGTCGATCACGTTGTTGTTCGGGTAAAGCCGGATAGCCGTGAATAGCGCGGCCGCGCCGTTCGCATCCCCGAGCGTGAAGTAGTATCCGTCGCTCCACTGCGGGCTCGGGTTCGCCACCGCGTCGAACGTGTGAATTGTCTGGTGGCGTGGCCACTCGTCGAGGCGCGTAAGGACTCGGGACATCGTCTCCTCCAACCGCTACCCCGACTCTACCCCGTCCGTACGAACCGGGGATCCCAGTGTTCGCCACCCCGGCAGATCAGCCACGACCACATCAGTACCGCGCGCGCGAGCAAGCGGCACTCCAGCCACCCCGTCCCTTGATGGCCACCGCACAACTCCACGCCCCCTGGCACCCACCCGCGCGGATCAGCCACGAGCACGTCAGGACCGCGCGCGCGAGCAAGCGGCGCTTCAGCCACCCCGTCCCTTGATGCCCACCCGCGCAACTCCAATCCAATGCACCACCCAGCCTCCTCCCCACGAGCACATCAGTACCGCGCGCGAGAGCAAGCGGCGCTCCGGCCACCCCGTCCTTGATGGCCACCCGCACCCCAACCGTCCACCAGATACCCGTCCAGGCGTGCGAACGGTGACGCCCCGTCACCACCGGTAACAGACCGGTTAAGCGTCAAGTTCGTCCGCCGCTCCAGCCCTCATGCCCGTCACTTCCCCGCCGTCTCTCGACATAGCTCATGTAAATAAACCTGGGGCACTGCCATGAGCACTGTCGCTCTCTACCCAACGCGAGGGTTCATCATCGAACTCGATCGCACGCCGGCGGGGCTCGTCCGGCGTCTCGAACGAGATGGTGTCGCCCTCATCGCTTCCCGTACGGTGGAAGGCATCTACGCTGAACCCGCCACCTCCCTCGCCGCCCTCCTCGCGGCCCTGGATCAGGCTGGGCTGAACGTCGTCACGCTCCGTCCCGCCGGCGAAACCCGCCCGTGGGAACGCACCTCAGGCGCCTGGCGGACCGCCCGCCCGGCCATCCGCAACCCTCGCAGCGCCTGCTGGCTACCGACGCTCCCGGCGGCATAGCGAGTCCTGAGTTCCGAGTCTCAAGTCCCGAGGCCCTCTACACTCTCTCCTATCACGCCGCCCGGGGGACCACCATGGACTTCGAACTCTCCGAAGAGCACCGCCTCATCAAGGACACCGCCCGCCGCATCGCCCGCGACATCATCGCCCCGCGCGCCAAAGAGGTGGACGAGACCGGCGAATACCCGCACGACTTCTTCGAAGCGTTCAAGAAGGCCGGCCTCCTCGGCATGGCCATCCCTGAAGAGATGGGCGGCACCGGCAACGGCATCCTCCCCATCTGCCTCGCCATTGAAGAGGTCGCCAAGTACGAATGCGGCGCCGGGCTCATGCTTGTCCTCACCGGCCTGCCCACCCGCCC
>JANXYE010000352.1 GCA_025350285.1 Chloroflexota bacterium | reverse complement strand
CCCGCAAGAAAGCGGTTGCGCAGCTCGCAATCTGGCCGCTGATGGGCGTGATCACCTTCTTCTTCGCGAGCCTGCCCGCCCTTCATGCGCAAGTGAAGCTGGCGCGCGGTAAGGGGCTGGTCTACCGGGTCGCCGAAAAGGGCTCGCGCAAGGTGGCCGTCCCCGCCGCCGAACACCGCCACCATCTCCCGGAACCGGTGGCCGAACCCTACGGCGCCGCCGGCGGCGGCGGGGCCTAACGCGGACGGACCAGGAGCGCGATCAGGAAGAGGTCGGCGTCGGGCTGGCCATGGATCGCGTCCCACGCCGCGAATGCCTCTTCTGCACGATCGACTGCTTCGAGCGCACTGGATCGCGTGAATGAAACGCCGTGGTTGTAGTCCGCGTCGTGACGAATCTCTTGGAGAGATTCAAACGCTCCGGCCGATTCTAAGTGCCGCCGAGGGCCTCACACCGGTGACTGTGAGCCAGGCGGGCGGATTCGGCGAGACGAACGCCCGACTCGCTGCGCGCATCTCCCCATGTGCGAAGGCCCGGCGAAGAGTGTTTCGGTGCGTTCCGCGATCTGCGCCGCGCATCATCCGGCGGGAAGCTTCGTCCGTCAGTAAGTGAAAGAGCGCGTAGTAGGCCGCCGAGATTGAACGGCGGAGATTGGCCTGCTGCGGACGGCGCGGATCGATCAGGGCCAGCGTCCGCGATTGGCGCAGCAGATCGCGATGCAGATTCACCGCGCTCGGGCCGCGTACGGATTGGCTGCTACCGTTTGCGCGGAGAACCACACGAAGGGCCAGAGCTCAGGCACGAACTCGACCAGACGCGCGCGAATGCTGGCCCGAAGGTCGTTCCTTCGAAGCCAGCCCTCTCGCAGGTCAGCGTCCCGGAATACAACCGTTACGAACACCGCGGGTTCTCCCGTGGAGTCGGGGCGCACCTCAATGTCGAGCTTGTCCACCGCCGGATCGTTGATGTCGGCGAGCGCGTCGCGTATCTCCTGGACCGTCTTCCATGCCATGGGGCCCAGTGTACAGCCCTACGGCGCGTCCGAGCCTGTTCCTTCCCCTTCTTCCGCTTTCCGGTTTCCGCTTTTCCCTCTATCGTTCGCCCTCACCACAAAAGGGGGACGGCCATGACCATCATCCAATCTGCCACCGGGCCGCTCGATACGGCCGACATGGGCTTCACGCTCATGCACGAACACGTCATGGTGCTCTGGCCACCGATGTACCAGCAGTACCCAGAGCTCTTCGACCGCCCCGGGCTCATGGCGAACGCGATCACGAAGCTCAAGGCCGCCGTTGCCGCGGGGGTCAAGACGATGGTGGACCTCACGCCAATCGACCTCGGCCGCGACCCGGGCTTCATCCAGGAGGCCGCTCAAAAATCGGGAATGCAGATTATCGTCCCGACGGGCCTCTACTACGCGCGGCCGTTCTACTTCCTCGGCCGCCCGGATTCGGCGATGACGGACCTGTTTATCAAGGACATCACCGAGGGCATCTCGACCACCGGCGTCCGCGCGAACGTGATCAAGTGCGCCACCGAGCCGGAGATGGACGCTATCAACGAGCGCGTCTTGCGCGCCTCCGCGCGGGCCCACCGGGCCACTGGCGTGCCTATCTGCACCCACACCCACCCGGCGACGCGCACGGGCCTCGACCAGCAGCGCGTGTTCAAGGACGAAGGCTGCGACCTCGGCCGGATCGTCATCGGCCACTCTGATGACTCGTCCGACATCAACTATCTGGACGAGATCATCCAGAACGGCAGCTTCTGCGGCATGGACCGCATCGGCCTGCCGCAGCCGCGCACCGATGAACAGCGCGTCGATATGGTCACGGCCCTCGTCGAGCGCGGCTACGCGAACCGCATCACCCTCAGCCACGACGCCTCCTGCCATCTCGACATGCTCGCGCCCGAGCTGTTAGACCAGTGGACCGACAAGTGGAACTTCACCCACATCCCGCTCGACATCGTGCCGATGCTCAAGGAGCGTGGCGTGAGCGACGCCAACATCCACCAGATGACCGTCTTGAACCCCCGCCGCATTTTCGAAATGAACCAGCCCTATTAGGCGAGAGTCGGGAGAGGAGGGGGCGCAGACTCCGCGGCCGCCCCGCCAGGAGCGTGCGCCCGTCCGTGGACCCTGAGCGTAGCGGAACCATCCTGGGTGCCGGAACGTGCTGGAGAAACAAGCGGAGAGGCGCTTGAAATACCGAAACCACTCCTCCCTTCTCCCGCGAAGTCGGGAGAAGGGCTGGGGATGAGGGCCTACGCCAGCAGCCGCGTCCCCGCCAGATAGCCGGGCTCCAGCAGCTTCGCTGTCGGCACGACCCGCGCCAACTCTTCGCGAATGGGCTCCACATCGGTCCCGCCTTCGCTCGTGAGCGGTGGCATCCAGTTGTCGTGGTGGCCGAGGATGATGGTGCGAGGACGGAGCAGGTCCGCTTCGCGCGCCACGAATTGCGCCAACGAGCCCTGGATCGGCTCGCCATCAATGTTCCCGCGCCCGGCCGCCGCGATGATCGCGACATCCGGGCGGATGTTCTGGAGGACGCCCGTCCAGCATCCGGAGGTGTCCTGCCAGAAGATAGAGCCGACTGGCGTCTCGATCAGGTAGGCCAGCGCGCCGCCCGTTTCGCGGCTGCCGGCCGCCGTCGTCAGGTGTTCACGCATTTGGCGGGCGAGCTCGCTATCGCCGCCACCGAGGCCGCCGATGGCCGTCCCGAGGCCCGATTCGGCCGCGACCGCCGCGCGTTCGTGCTCGCAGAGGCCGTAGTGCCCGAGCGTCACTCCACTCGCGTCCAGCCGGGACGATACCCAGACGCAGGAATGGAGGCTCGGGAAAACACGCACGGTCACGCCATCCGCCAGGCGGTGGCGTTCGCCGCCCTGCGAGCGCAAGAGCTGGCCCTCCGGGATGTCGTAGCCGCGCATCACGCGGGCCGTCTCGTTCGAGCCGATGACCTTGGCGCCCGTGTTGCGGGCGATCACCTCGGCCCCGGCGATGTGGTCGAAGTGGGCGTGGCCGACGAGCACGAAGTCGGCCTTCGTCACCTCGGCGGTGGTCAGGCCCACGGGCGGCGCCGAGGGCACCCGGTCCATGTAGGCGTCGAGGAAGACCACCGTTTCGCCGATTGTCAGGCGGAAGGTCGCGCAGCCAAGCCAGTCGAGCGTGATGTTCATGCGGATTCTCCTGGCCGGGCCGTCAGTCTGCGCGGCTCGTCTTCGTCTTGATGAACGCGCCGATGCGCTCGGTCGCTTCCAGCGCCTCCGGGAGCAAGGCCCCGAACGACTGGAAAACGTGGACCATCTCGTTCCAGGCCTCGAACGTGACCTCCATGCCCGCCGTCCTCGCGGCCGCGTCGAGGCGGGCGGCGTCGTCGAAGAGCGTCTCGCTCGTGCCAACCTGGATGAGTAGAGGTGGCAGCCCCGCGAGGTCCGCGTAGAGCGGCGAGGCGAGTGGCGTCTTCGCGTCTTTGCCGGCGAGGTAGGCCTGGGCCATGAACGTGATCGCGTCGCCCGCGACCATCGGGTCGATGGAGGCGCGCGTCTTCACCGATTCGCCGGTGATCGCGAGGTCAATCCAGGGGGAGAGGACGGCGCCGCAGGCGGCCATCGGCAGGCCCTGGTCGCGAATCGCGACGAGCGCCGCGATGGTCAACCCGCCGCCAGCGGAGTCCCCAGAGATGGCGATGGCGCCGGGGGCGATGTTCTGCCCTAGCAGCCAGCGGTAGCCCGTCACAGCGTCTTCCAAGGCGGCCGGGAAGGGATGTTCGGGGGCGAGCCGGTAGTCCAAAGCCAGCACCCGCGCCCCGGACGCCCGGCTGATGCGACCGCAGAGTTCCCGGTGCGTGTTCAGGCTGCCGATAACGTAGCCGCCGCCATGCACGTACAGCACGGCCCGTGACGCATCGGCTCCGGGCGCTGAGATCCATTCGGCGGAGACGCCGCCAGCGTCTACCGGCTGCCTGACCACGTCCGCCGCCATCGGGACGATCGCAACGAACGCCTCATAGCCCGCCCGCATCTCTTCGAGCGTGGCGTTCGTATCCGCCACCGGCCGCGTGCGAAGTAGTTCGACGATCTGTTTAGCCTCTGCGCTGACCATTGCTGGACTCCTCGGGTTGAAGGTTCGCGTATTCAACGCGCCTCGAAGGAACAACGCAAACGGTTTTGCCGCCAAGCCGCCAAGGAGCCAAGAACGAAACTGAGTCATCTTCGTCGGTCACTTCGTCCTCTTGGCGCCTTGGCCGCTTGGCGGCAAGAGTGTCCCGGTCGCCAGGACTCGGAACTCGGAACTCGGAAAAGTCACCTTTCCGCTTCTCCGTCCATTGGATGAAACAGAACCGTCCCTTTGACCGTCTAACGGGCAGGATTGCATCGGTACGATACGAATCACTACAGCAGGCGAGCCGCGGGCTCGCGGGAGTCATCTCATGGACACCACATTCACCACCACTCCGAACGGCGCGCACGCGCACCGCTGGGTTATCGAAGAGCCGCACGGCCCCGTAAGCCAGGGACGCTGCAAGGTCTGCCGGGCCGAGCGCGAGTTCAAGAACTGGCTGGCCGAGACCGATTTCATCACGAACGAAGAACACCGCCAGGCCACGGCGGCGTAACATCTCCGCCATGGCGCTGGACGATGACGAAATCGCCGGGGCAGACATCGCCCGGCTCCAGGCCGCGATGGCCGCTGGCCAAACGACCGCGGCCGACCTCGTGGCGGCTTACAATCGCCGGATAGCCGCGTTCGACCGTGCCGGGCCCGCCCTGAACAGTGTCGCCGAGCTGAATCCCGCCGCCGCCGCCATCGCCGCCGCGCTCGATGCCGAACGGGCCGCCTCTGGGCCACGCGGCCCGCTGCACGGCATCCCCGTCCTCCTCAAAGACAATATCGAGACGGCCGATCAGCTCCACACGACGGCCGGCTCTTTGGCGATGAAGGAGTGGCGGCCGAACAGCGATGCGTTCCTCGTCTCACGGCTGCGAGCGGCCGGGGCGGTGATCCTCGGCAAGGCGAACATGACGGAGTGGGCGAACTTCATGACCGTCGGTATGAAGAACGGCTACAGCTCGCGCGGCGGGCAGGTGCGCAATCCGTACGGCCCGGCCTTCGATACGGGGGGCTCGTCGAGCGGCTCCGCGGTCGCCGTCGCGGCCGGGCTCTGCGCTGTGGCCGTCGGCACCGAGACTTCCGGCTCCATCCTCTCGCCCGCTTCGAACAACTCTCTCGTCGGGGTGAAGCCCACGGTTGGGCTTATCTCTCGCCACGGCATCATCCCAATCTCGCGTACCCAGGACACCGCCGGTCCGCTCACGCGCACGGTGAGCGATGCGGCGGGCCTGCTCAACGTGCTGGCGGGCTTTGACCCGAAGGATCGTGCGACTCTCCCCTTGCGGCGCCGGCCGCCGTTCGACTACACGGCCTCGCTGACGCCGGACGGGCTTCGCGGCGCCCGGATCGGTGTGCCGCGGGCGGTGTTTTGGGAGCGCGCCGCCGTTAGCCACCGCGCGGTGGCAGAGCGCGCGCTGGAGGTGCTGCGGGGGTGTGGCGCCGAGGTCACCGACCCGGCGGAGATCGCGAACGCGAGTGAGGTGGCCGGCCTCGGGCTGGGCGTCTTGCTGTATGAGTTCCGCCGCGACCTGAACCGCTACCTCCATGATCGCGGCCCGGACGTGCCCGTCCGCAGCCTCCGCGCGCTGATCCGGTTCCACGAGGCGAACCCGGTGGAGATGCTGCGCTATGGCCAAACGCTCTTGCTTGCCGCGGAGGCGGCAGGCGGCGTGAAGACGGCCGCTTACAGGCGCTTCCGCTGGGAGGACCTACGGCTGGCGAAGGTGGAGGGCATCGACCTGACACTGGCGGCCAACGAACTCGACGCGCTCGTGTTCCCCGGCTTCATGGGCGCCGCCATCGGCGCGAAGGCGGGCTACCCCAGCGTCACCGTGCCCGCCGGCTACGCCGAGGACGGCATGCCCGTCGGGCTCACCTTCCTCGGCCCGGCCTGGAGCGAGGCGACCCTCCTTCGCTTCGCGTACGCGTTCGAACAGGCGTCGATGGCTCGGCGGCCGCCGGTCCTGATGTGACGACGGCTACGGCACGAACCGTTCAGCCACGAGGATGACCCGGCTGTTGTATTCGCCGCCTACCGCCGCCGGGATGAAGGTCCCGCCGCAGCTGATGAGGGTGACGCGTTCGGTCGCGCTATCCAGCGGCGGGAACACGACATCGTCCATGTTCAACGTATCGAGATGGACAATCTCAACGGACTTCACGGAGTAGGTGTAGCTCGTGCCGTTCGCCATCGTGATGTACAGCGCGTCTCCGGCCTGAGCGGTCGTCAGGTAGGCGAAGGGCGCGTTACCGTAGCCCACGTAGTTCACATGCGCCGCGAAGATCGAATGCCCACCGGCGAACCCTGGCGCCTCGGCGAGGTAGGGTAACGCGTATTGCATGATGTAGCGCGGACCGGCCGGGTCATCGAGGTACTCGCGCCCACCGGAAAAGTGTGTGCCCCCGAGCTGAATAGGGTCCGCGCCGGAGAGACGGGCCGACTCGAGGTAGATCGACGCGACCGGCCCTACGTACGGCGCCGGACGTGGGATTGCCGTTGGCGGGGGCGGTTTGTCCGCCTTCGCGACGCCCGGCACGTACGCCCGGTAGGGCATTTCCGCCGGTTCGTCCGCGGCCAGGGCGGCGCCAGCGCCAACCAGTCCCGCACAACCGAGGATCGCCAGGGCGACGGCCCACGTTCGTTGCTTCAACACACACCACCTCTACGAACCGGGGGATTCCACCGAACTCCAGAACGCCGCCAGCGCCTCCGCGAGCTGTTCCGGGGCTAACAGGGGAACATTGTGGCCTATGCCAGGCAACTCGAGGTAAGCAACGCCGGGGTTCCGGGTTCTCATCTCGGTCGCAACCTCCGGCCGGAGCTCGTTCGAACTCCCGCCGCGGATGAGTAGCGCGGGAAGCGAGAGCGCCTCCCAGTCGGCCCAGAAGTCGCGTGAGCGGTGCGAAACAACCGTCGTCTTCCACGCTTCTGGGGAGCCGCGCCAGCTAAATCGGCCGTCCGCGCCCTCTCGCAGCCGCACGAGGTACAACGCCAGCCGCTCCGGTGGCGTCGGGCGGTTGCGCGTGAAGAACGTCAGCGCCTCTTCGCGCGTGAACGATTCGGGCATACGTTCGATGCCGGCCACCGTCTCCCGCCAGTTCTCCTCCCACGCTTCGGGGCCGATATCCACCACCGCGACGGAGCGAAAGAGTTCCGGCCGCCGGGCGGCGGCGACCATCGCCACGCGCGCTCCCATGGAGTGCCCCACGAGATGCGGCCGCTCGAAGCAGAGGGCCTTCACGGCCTCGGCCAGGTCGTCCACGAACCGCTCGATCTCGTAGCCGTCCGCGGGCGCCGGGCTGTCGCCGTGTCCGCGCTGGTCCATCGCCATCAGCCGGCGCCCGCCGGCCAGCGCTTCCGCCGCCGGGGTCCAGACCTCCGCAAGTCCGGTCAGCCCATGCAAGAGCAGCGCGGGCACGCCCTCGCCATCCCAGCGGAGCAGGCGAAACGGCCCGGCGGAGAGCTCGATGGTGAATTCGGTGGCGTCTGGCATTCCAAGTTCCGAGTTTTGAGTTCTGAGCTGACTCCTGGCTGGCGGCTCAGAACTCGTCCTTCCTCAACTTTCCCCCAGATATGCCTTGCGCACGCTGTCATCGGTCGCCAGTTCCGCGCCGGTGCCTTCGAGCGAAATCACACCGGACTCAAGCACGTAGGCGCGGTCCGCCACTTCGAGCGCCATCGAAGCGTTCTGCTCCACGAGCAGGATCGTCGCGCCCTGCTCGCGGATCGTGCGGACGGTCGAGAAGATCGTCTCAACGAGGATCGGTGAGAGGCCCATCGAGGGTTCATCCAGGAGCAGGAGCTTCGGACGTGCCATAAGCGCGCGGCCCATCGCGAGCATCTGTTGTTCGCCGCCCGAGAGTGTGCCGGCCGGCTGCGAGAGCCGCTCCTTCAGCCGTGGGAACAACTCGGTCACGCGGGCCAGGTCCGACCCAATCTCTTTGTCCTTCCGCTGGAACGCCCCCAGCGAGAGGTTTTCGCTCACGGAGAGCCGGGCGAAGATGCCGCGCCCTTCCGGTACCTGCGAAATCCCGAGCCGGACGATCTGGTGGGGCTGGAGCCGGTCGATGCTCTTTCCCGCGAACTCGATGGCGCCCGAGCGCGCCCGGATGATGCCGGAGATCGCTCGCAAGGTGGTCGATTTCCCGGCGCCGTTGCTTCCGATCAGCGTCACGATTTCGCCCTCTTCGACATGCAGGTCGATGCCCTTGATCGCCGTGATCCCGCCGTAGCCGGCGACGAGTGCCCGCAGCTTAAGCATGCGCGCCGCCTTCGATCGCTCGCGTCCCGAGGTACGCCTCGACGACTCTCGGGTCGTGCTGCACTTCGGCGGGCGTTCCCTCGCTAATTTTGCGGCCGTAATCGAGCACGGTGATCCGCTCGCAGACGCCCATGATCACGCGCATTTGGTGTTCGATAAGCACCACGGTGGTCTGGAATTCGTCCCGTACACGCCGGATGAGCCCCACCATGGAGGCGCTCTCCCGCGGGTTCATGCCGGCCGTCGGTTCGTCGAGCAGCAGCAGCCGCGGCCGGGTGGCGAGCGCCCGGGCGATTTCCAGCCGGCGCTGGTCTCCGTACGGGAGGTTGCGCGCGATTTCGTTCTCGCGACCGGCGAGGCCAACGTCGGTCAGCAGGAATTTCGCGTGCGCGATCGCTTCCCGCTCCGTCCTGCGCGCCACGGGAGGCTGCGCGATCGCCCCGGCCATCTCCCGAATCGCCACCGCGAAGGCTCGGGGCGCGCCCGGGAGTCGCAATCCGGTTTCGACGATACGGTTCCCGCTCGGGCGGCGTACGCTCGGGATGGGTGCGTTGGCGGGGTGCGTGTGCCCGCCGACGAGGACGTTTTCGATCGCCGTCATTGCCCCGAACAGGCGGATGTTCTGGAATGTGCGCGAAACGCCGAGGTTGCTTATCTGATGCGTCGCGAGCCCATCGATACGCACGCCATCGAGGAGCAACTGGCCGCTCGTGGGCTTGTAGAACCCGGTCAGGCAGTTAAACAGGGTCGTCTTGCCGGCGCCGTTGGGGCCGATCAGCCCGTGAATCTCCCCCGCGGGGATCGCCAGCGAGACCTCCGTGAGGGCGGCGAGCCCTTCGAAGCGCATCCCCAGGTCGCGCGTTTCGAGCGCGGCGGCGGCCATCAGGCGCCCACCTCGTCGGACTTGTCCTCATCCTCCGCGAAGATGATGCTGCGCCTCCGCGAGCCGAAGAGCCCGGCTGGCCGAAGGACCATGACGAGCACGAGCAGCAGCCCAAAGACGATGAACCGGTAGAGCGCGAGCCGTTCGCCCCACTCTTTCGCAGGCGGAAGCGTGCTGAGATCGAGCCGCGTGACCGCGCTCAAGCCATCGATGAGCGTGTTGATCACGCTCCGCAACCAGCCGAAGTTCGCGAGGAAGTCGGCCGTTTCGCTGAACTGCAGCAGCTCCGGGGCGCCGATCAGGATGAGGGCGCCCGCGACCACACCCTGCGTGCTGCCCATGCCACCGATGATGACCAGTGCCAGCACGTTGATCGAAACAAGGAGCGTGAAGGATTGCGGGGCGACGAAGTCGATGAACGGTGCGTAGATTGCGCCCCCGAGAGCCGCGCAGGAGGCGCCGGTGGCGAACGCCATCAGCTTGTACTTGGTCGTGTTGAGGCCCATGCCCTGGGCGACGTCTTCGTCCTCGCGGATCGCCTCCCAGGCGCGACCCACACGCGAATCACGCAGCCGTGAGGTCACGAACCACACGAGGAACGCGGCGATTACGACCAGCACATAGAACGATTGGACGTCGTCGATGCTGCGGTACCCGACGCCCGGCCTTGGCAGTTCGAAGAGGCCCGAGGAACCGTTCGTCCAGTCGCTCATGTTCAACGCGGCGATGCGGATGATCTCGCCGAAGCCGAGCGTTACGATGGCGAGATAGTCGCCGCGCAGGGGGAGCACCGGCAGACCAAGAAGAATCCCGGCGAGCGCCCCGAAACCGACCGCGATGGCCACCAACCACCAGTAATTCAGCTCGGCGTCGATGTGCGGCGACACGGGCGAGCCGAAAATCGCCACCGTGTAGGCGCCGACCGCGAAAAAGGCGACGAAGCCAAGGTCCAGCAACCCGGCCATGCCGACCACGACGTTCAGGCCGAGGCCGAGCGTCGCGTACAGCCCAACGAGGAAGAACATCCGCATCCAGGTGTCATCGAACCACGGCACAACGAGCACGAGCAGCGCCAGTCCGAACCAGACGATCGGATGGAGCGGCCCCGGCAGCCGTCCCCACGTGTCTGCGCGGGCGGCGGCGAGGCGGGCGTGGACGGGCGCAAACGCTGGAGCCAGGACGCGCTTAAGCACGTTTCGTCTCCTTCTGCTTGAAGATGCCCGTTGGCCGGAAGATGAGGATGAGGACGAGCACCGAAAACGCAACTACGTCTTTCCACTCGTTCGGCAGGTTCACGCCAGGGATTTCGTTCAGCACCTCACGCCCGAGCGTCTCCGCGAGGCCGAGTCCGTAGCCGCCGACGACCGCGCCGGGGATGCTGCCGATGCCGCCGAGCACCGCCGCCGTGAACGCCTTGACGCCGGGGATGAAGCCCATGCTCCCGCGAATCGAACTCAAGAAGAGGCCGTAGAGCACGCCCGCGAAGCCCGCCATGATCGCGCCCAACACGAACGTGATGACGATCGCGCGGTTCACGTCGATCCCCATAAGCGAGGCGTTCGTGCGGCTTTCGGCGACGGCCCGGATCGCGCGGCCGGCGCCTGTGCGCTGCACCACCCAGTAGAGCGCCGCCATCATCAGGAGCGAGGAGCCCATGAGGAACATCTGGAGGTAGCTGACGCTCAACGGGCCAAGCGAGATTCCGCCGTTCGGGAAGATAAGCGGGTAGAACTTGCTCTGCCCACCGAGGAAGCCGTCATCGACGAGATGGCTCAGGAAGACGCTCACGCCAATCGCGCTGATCAGCGGCGCCAGGCGCGGCGCGTTACGCAGCGGCCGGTAGGCGATGCGCTCGATGGTAACGGAGGTTGCGGCCGACGCGACCGCGGCGGCCAGCAGCGCGAGCACTATCGCGAGGGCTACCATGACTCCGGTAAGGTCGTCGCCACCCATGCCGACGAGCACGCCGTAGCCGGCGAACGCGCCGATCATGAACACCTCGCCGTGGGCGAAGTTGATGAGCTGGAGCACGCCGTAGACCATCGTGTAGCCGAGGGCGATGAGTGCGTAAATGCTCCCCGTAGTCAACCCATTGACGGTCTGATCGGCCCAGAATTCTGCGCCAGTGAGGAAGAGCGGAGCGATCATGGGGCCGTCATTTCGCGGGCAAAGAAAACGGGAGAGGCGGTACTGTGCCACCTCTCCCGTTGCGGTCAATCTCCCGAAGGAGTGATCACTTTTCGCCAGCCTTGAGCTGGACATACTTGCCGCTGACGATTTTGAACAACCGGACGACGGCGCCCGCGCGGTTGCCATTGGGGCCGAACTTCACTTCGCCGGTGGCGCCCGCCGTTGTGGACTTCAAGACGGCCTGCTGAAGGGCCTTCTGGTCGATGGTCAGCTTGCCGCCGGCATCAACGCCAACGGACTCGATCGCCTTGATGAGGATGGTCGCCGCGTCGTACGCCTCGGGGCCGAACGTCGCGGTCTCGGCGTCGCTCTCCTTGCCCTTGGTGAAGGCCGCGTACTTCTTGGCGTAGTTGGCGAACTCGCTGCCGGTCGCGCCCGGGAGGGCCAGATAGGCGCCTTCGGCCGCGTCCTTCGCGCCCGAGATGAGTTCGTCGTTCTTAATGCCATCGCCGCCGATGTACGGGATGCTCTTGAGGTCGCCCTCAGCGCGAAGCTGTTGCAGGAAGGGGGTGGCTTCCGCGTAGAACCCGGCCTGGTAGATGACATCCGGCTTCGCCGCTTTGATGTTGGCGATGATCGACTTGAAGTCGGTCTGCTTCTTTTCGTAGCCGGTGGGCGAGCCAACAATGGCGCCGCCCTTGGCCTTGAACGATACCTGGAACTGGGCGCTCAGATCCTTGCCGTAGTCGTCCGTATCGAAGACGACGAATGCCTTCTTCGCTTTCAGCGTGTCGTAGGCGAAGTTCGCCTGCTCTCGTGCTTCGTCCGCGTTCAGCACCGGTACACGAAAGAACGTCACATAGGGGCCTTCCGCCCGTACCGGAGTCGTCAGGTCACCCGCGGTTGCGGATGGCGAGATGTGGACGATGCCGGCGTCGTCGTACGCCTTGAGCGAGGCGCGCGTACCACCCGAGCAGATCGGGCCGACAACCGCGACAACCTTCGCCTTGATGAGACGGTCGGCGGCCGCTGGGCCACCTTCGGGGGTGCAGAGGTCATCTTCCGTCACGAACTCGATCTTGTGCCCTTTGACGGTCACGCCCTCGCCGGCCGCTTTCGCGGAATCAGCAATTGGCACGCCGAGGCCCTTCACGTCGCCCGAAATACCGCTGGAGATGCCTATCTTGATGGTCGCGCCGCTGTCCACGGTCACCGTCTGGAACTTGGCCGTCTTGTAGCCAGCGTCCGTGAAGCCAGCGGTCGCGGCGGCGGTCGTCGCCGTCCCCGTCGCTGTCTTGGTCGCCGTGCTGTCGTCATCGCCGCAGGAGGCGACGCCAAGGCTCAACACGGTGAGCCCGGCCAGTGGCACGAACCACTTCAGCCATGTCTTTCTCAAATGCTTTCCCTCCGAAATACGGTCGCGAACCTGTAGTCCCTTCGCGACCCCGGGGAATCGTAGGGTGTTGCTTACCGGTCGGTCAAATCGAATTTGTCGAATCTACTAGTCGCCGGTGGGATAACCAGCCGCGACCCAGGCAGTCGTGCCGCCTTCGACGTTGAACAGCGGCAGCTCATCCAGCCCCGCCGCCGTGGCGTACTCCGCGGCCAACGCCGAGCGCTGGCCGGACTTGCAGATGAAGAGGACATCCTTGCCGCCGGCATAGTCCCGGATCTGCTTGATTTCGCCCAGCACGGTGTTCACCGGGATAAGCCGGACATCCCTGGCATGGACCTCGACGTACTCGTTGGGGTCTCGGACATCGACCATCACGGCCTTCCCGCCTTCGAGCTTCTCTTTCGCTTCCGCCACGCTAATGCGCGTGAACGGTTCATTGGGATTCTTCAGTGCCACCGGGCGGCTCCTCTGCCGAAGTTAGTGGATCGAGCATAGCGGACGAAGTGAGTTCCGAGTACCGAGTACCGAGCGGCGCGCGCAAGTCCCCGGAGTCCGGCAGCGCCTGAGGTTCGGGCGGTCCCGCACGTAGCGACCACTCGGCCCTCGGAACTCGGAACTCGACCCCGCAGGGGTCGACCCTGGTTGTCACGCTCGAAACCGTGCGCCATGCTCTAACGATTCCCGGGCTGCCGCCAGGCGAGGTTCTCCGTGCTCCGTGACCGCATGAAGCCCGAGTATGCAATCGCGGTCGTCTACGTGGCGGCGATGTTCATCAGCATCCTCGATACGACGGTCGTAAACGTCGCCCTGCCGACACTTTCGCGCGAGTTCAAAGTAGGCACGGCGTCCGTTGATTGGGTGATCACCGGGTACCTCCTCAGCCTCGCGGTCTGGATCCCCGCCTCGGGCTGGATCGGCGACCGCATCGGCACGAAGCGCACGTTCCTCTTCGCGCTCGCCATGTTTACCGCCGCCTCCGCCCTCTGCGGGCTCGCGACCTCGCTGGGAGAACTCATCGCCTTCCGCATTCTCCAGGGCGTGGGCGGCGGCATGCTGACGCCGGTCGGCTTCGCGATGCTGATGCGCGCCTTCCCGCCTGCCCGGCGGGCGCAAGCCTCGAAGATTCTCATCCTCCCGACGGCTGTCGCCCCGGCCCTCGGTCCGATCGTCGGGGGGCTGCTCGTGGACTGGCTTTCGTGGCGCTGGGTGTTCTACATCAACCTGCCCATCGGGGTGGCGGCCTTCGCCTTTGGCGCGGTGATGCTGCGGGAACACAAGGAGCCCCGCGTGGGCGGCTTCGACGTGCCAGGCTTCGTGCTTTCGGGCTCGTCGCTGGCGCTCATTCTGTACGCCCTCAGCCAGGGCCCGAGCAAGGGCTGGAGTTCACCACTGGCCTGGGGTACCGGGCTCGTAGGACTCGCCGCGTTCGCCGCGCTTATCGTTGTCGAACTGCGCCGCACGGCCCCGATGCTCCAGCTTCGGCTCGTCGGCAATCGCCTCTTTCGCAGCACCATGCTGACCTCGACCTTCTCAACGGGGGCGTTCCTCGGGCTGCTCTTTGTGATGCCCCTGTTCCTCCAGCAGGTGCGCGGCGTCTCAGCCCTCCAGTCCGGCCTGACGACCTTCCCCGAGGCGCTTGGCGTGCTCGCCGCGTCCCAAATCGTTGGGCGCCTGTACCCGACGGTCGGGCCGCGCCGCCTGATGGCCTCGGGGCTCACCGTGATGTCCTGTTTCCTCGCCCTGCTTACGCTCGTCGATCTCGACACCAGCCTCTGGCTCATCCGTCTCCTGATGTTCGCGATGGGGGCGTCGATGGCCTTCGTTTTCCTGCCGCTCCAGGCGAGCGCTTTCGCCAGCATCGCACCCGCCGATACGGGCCGCGCCTCGGCCATCTTCAACACCCAGCGGCAGGTCTCGTCTGCCCTCGGAGTAGCGGTCCTCGCGACGATCCTCTCCTCGACTCTCCCGAACGCGGGGATGTCGTCGAGTCCGGGCGAGTTCGCTTCTGGCCAGGTTTCGGCGTTCCACGATGTCTTCCTGGTGAGTGCCGGGATCGCCCTCGCGGGGGCCTTCATGGCGCTGCGAATCAAGGATGGGGACGCAGCCGCGACCATGCGCGCCCGCGCCGGGGCCTCCGCCCCGGCCGCCACCAGCTGAAAGGACGATTCGATGCCCGATGCCCTGAACCCCTCCGCGACGGCGGCCCTCGGGGCCTGGGCCGCCCGCGTCCGCGCGAACCGCGAACAGGCGGAGCGCGTCCGCGAAGGTGAACCAGCGAAGGACTTTTACGCCCCGGTAGCCTCGATGTTCCGGGCCGACCCACGCCGTACGGACGAGGCGGCGCTCGACGCCCTCCGTTCGCTCGTGCAGCCGGGCGAGAGGTGGGTCGATATCGGCGCTGGAGGTGGGCGCTACACCCTGCCGCTTGCCCTGCTCGCCGGCGAGGTGATTGCGGTCGAGCCGTCGAATGGCATGTTGAACGTCCTCCGCGAAGGGATGGCCGAGTACTCGATCGCGAACATCCGCATCCTCCAGTCGCTCTGGCCGATGCCCGCCGCCCCTGTCGCGGAGGTCGCGCTCATTTCGCACATCGGCTACGACATCGAGGAGATTGGGCCGTTTCTCGATGCGATGGAGGCGGCCGCCACGCGGCTGTGCGTGGCCGTTTTGCTGGCCAAGTCGCCCCCGTATCTCGCCGAGCCGTTCTGGCCACCGATCCACGGTGAGCCGCGCGCCCCCCTGCCCGCGCTGCCGGAGTTTCTCTCGCTTCTGCTCGCTCGAGGCAAGCTCTTCGAAGTGAAGCTGACCTACCGGGCGCCCGGCCTCTACAGCGTCCCGGAGGCCCCGCTGGACTGGCTCTACCAGCAGCTGTTCATCGGCCGTGATACCCCGAAGGGCCGTGAACTCGCCCGGTTGGCGGCGGGACACGTCACGGGCAGGGATGGCCGCTGGGCGCTCTCGTGGGAGCCGGTCGCTGTCGGTATCGTTACCTGGACGCCGTAGCGGCGGTCCCATCCAACCCGCGCCGCGCCCAGTGCCGGTGTTGAGTGAGCGCGCTGGAGTATCGTTCGGCGAAGGCAGCGGCGCCGGTTCCGTCACCACGAGCCGGGGTCAGCGGTCAGCGCCGGAGGGCGTTGCCGAGGATGAGGCCGGTCACGAGTGCGACGAATCCGGCCGCCATCATCGACCAGACGCCGGCGGTGGCCGCGGCCCCGGTGGTCGCTACGCCAGCGGTTACCGCGGCCTGGGTGGCTTGAGCGCCTGCCGTGACTGCCGCCTGGGTCGCCTGGACGCCCGCGAACGCGGCTGCTTGCACCGCCTGCGCGGTCTTCAATTCGTCGATCTGCTCCTGCAGGTCTTTAGGTTCGCCGTTCATTGAATTCTCCTTGGAGTCCCACCCTCTGGAGTGAGCACCGACCAACCGTATCCGTGCGGGCCGCAAACACGGTTTCAACGCTCGACCAAATCATTGCAATCGTGTGAAAGTGTCCGCGCGCCGCCGCGGGCCGCCAGGCCTGGCGCGGCGGTGTCCGGGCCGTTTACGACTCTTCGCGGGCGGCTATCTCCTGAAGCACAGCCCCGGGCGCGACCTGCTCCTTGAGTTCCTCCTTGTCGCGGCCGTCCAAGCTGGCGACCCCCAGGTGCTTCGCTATCGCATCAACCAGAACAAGGAGTTCCGTCACTTCATGTTCAGCGAGAAGATTGATATGTACGTCGAGTTCAGCTCGTTTATCCGCCAGTGCGCCCATCCGGTTCTGGCTCACGAGTACGAACGTAGAGAGGAAGATCGCTTCGAGTGACACGATCACCGTGAGCAGGCCGAATGGAAATTCATCGAACGCCGGGAAGCCGAACAGTCCACTGTTGACGATCATCCAAACAGCAAACCAGGTAGCATGAACGTAGACAAAAACCATGCTCCCGGAGAACTTCGTCATCAGATCGGCCAGGTGGTCTTGTCCGGTTTTTTTGGATTCGAATTCGCGCCGGCTGGCAACGAGTTGCTCAATATTTTCGGCAAGCACCGTGCCCACAGGCTGTGGGATCGCCGGGGCTGCCGTGGTTGGGCTTGTCATGCCGGTCTCCTCCTGTGGCACATCCGTGCGCGATACACGGCGGGAGGGTATCGGCGACGAAGGATCAGCGAGAGAACAGGGCAGGGCCTGGGGATTGCAGGGACGTAACGAAGGTCGCGAGGCAGGCTCTAGCGCGGTGCGCTTCGGGCGGGCGCCGCAGTCGCACTATTGTCCGAAAGCGTTGGGTTGCCGCTCCTCCTTGAGGAGTGGGGTCCGTCGAACGAGGCCGTGGACCAGTCCTGCTCAGGGATACCCTCATTGTGCGGTGGACGGCCGGGCGACCGTAACGAGTCGCTCAAGCCGCTCCGACCTGCCACTTTATGGACAAGAGGAGCCGCGGAGCATCGTGACCGAGGCCGCTGTCGGAAACGCGTCCGCGAGGTCAGGTTCAAGCGTGACCATCACCGTGTCGCGGTCGATCACGGCAGCGTGCTTTCCGCGTACCGCAGTCGAAAAATCGTACTCCGCTCGCATTTTGTCCGGCCGTTCCTCGGCGGACTCAACCGCGCCCGTCACGCGCCCACCTGCCGCTTAAGGGCGATGAGCAGCCTGAGCGCGTCGTTTACGGCTTCGCCCGTCGGGAAGAGTTCTCGGAGTTCAGGAGCTATCTCGACCAAGCCGCGGCTGGCCCAGTAGCGGTGGTAATTCTTCCCCTGTTCGCCCGTAGAAAAGTCCTGCTCAGGGATGTCGTCATCATCCTCCAGGCCGCCAGGCGTGCCGAAAGAGTCGCTCAAGCGGCTCCAACCTGCCGCTTTATGGACAGAAGGAGCCGCAAAGCATCGTTGACCGAGGCCGATGTCGGGAACGCGGCTGCAAGATCGGGCTCGAGCGTGACCATCACCGTGTCACGGTCGCTCACGCCCGCGTGCTTTCCGCGTACCGCGTTCGAAAAGTCGTACTCGGCCCGCACTTCATCGGGATCATTCATCTTCGTAGGCTCGACGTTCCCCGCGAGTCGCGACGCGCGCGCTGATGATGCGGATGTTCTCCCCAGCCTCGGAATAGACTACCACGATCAGGCGGCGGCGGTCAGAGAATCCGAGCTTGATCCACCGGTCTTCGTCGGCGGAGTGCGGCACATCGAATGTGTCGAGGGATGCCGGGTCTGCGAACGCCGAGACAGCCTCGTCGAACCGAACGCCGTGCTTGAGCGCGTTCGCCGCAGACTTGGCACGGTCCCAAGCGAATCTCCGCATGTCTCAAGATAGCAGGCGGTCGAAACGCTCGCAGGCGGCCTACACGCGGACCAGGTTCGCCTCCGCCTTCGCCTGCTCGAGGGCCGTGCGCGCGTACTTCTTCACCGGGGTGAGCACGATCGGCTCCATCTCGGGGGCCTGGTACGAGCGGGCCACCTGGGCGGCGGGCGGCTCGCCGTAGGTCGTCGAGCGTTGCTTTGGCGTGCGTCCGATGGAGGTGATGATGCGCTCCATCTCGGCCGGCGGCAGTTCCTGGCCGTGCTCGGTGCCGGCCGCGCGGGTGATGCTTTCGTTCATCAGCGTCCCGCCGAGGTCGT
>JANXYE010000344.1 GCA_025350285.1 Chloroflexota bacterium | reverse complement strand
CGATCTCGATCTCCTTCTACGGTTCGACGCGCAGCTACCACGAGGTGTTCGAGGTGCACGGCCTCAAGGACCTCGGTATGCAGCTGCACGAGATGTCCCTCCAGGGCAAGTGGGCCGAGATGCAGAAGGTCATCCCAGAGGACGTGCTGCGCGTCTTCGCCCAGACCTCGACCTACGACCGGCTGCCCCAGTTCATCGCCGACCACCGCGAGTACGCCACCCGCGTCGGCCTCGCGCTGCCCGCGAACACGCCCGCCCAGCGCGAGCGCCTCGCCCACGTCCTGGACTCGATCCGGGGCATCCAGACGACGGGCGTCCCCCGCGGCCTGGAGGACGTCTCGAAGGTGGACGCCAGCCGGCGCACCTGAACCACCGAGCCCACGGAGGAACGAAGAGAGGACACGGAGGATGGCCTCTGTGTCCTCTTCGCCCGCGCAGGGTCTCTGTGCGCTCGGTGGTTCCCGCTTTCCGCTATACTCGGGGTCGAGGTAACCCGCCGATGGTCACCGCCGTCCTCCCCCGCGTCACCCCTGAAGACCTGCTGGAAATGCCGGACGGCGACCGCTTTGAACTCGTGCGTGGAGAGTTGGTGCCACGCGAAATGAGTAACCAATCGAGTTTCATTGGCTTCGGCCTGAACCGCCAGATGGGGAACCACATTGCGGAACTGAATCTTGGGATCGGCTTCCAGTCCGATTGCGGGCTCCAGATTTTCCCCTGGGACGAGGGCCGCGTGCGCTACGCCGACGGGGCCTTCCTCTCCTCCGCCCGCGTGCCGGAAGGCGTGCCCGGGCGCGGCCATCTGCGCGTCGCGCCGGACCTTGTCTTCGAAGTCGTTTCCCCCGGCGACATCTTTGTCGATGGCGAGACGAAAATTGAGGAGTACCTGCGCGCTGGCGTGCGCCTCATCTGGACGCTCATCCCGAGCGTGCGGGTCGTCCGCGTCGATCGTGCCGACCGCACAGGGACGCGTCTGACCGCCGAGGACACCCTGAGCGGCGAAGACATTCTCCCCGGCTTCTCCGTCCGTGTCGGCGACATCCTGCCCGAGTAGCGCCCTCGGCACTCGGCACTCGGAACTCGTATGATGCGCCCATGAGTAGCGCCGTTTCTCCTACCGTCTCCGCCACCCTGGCGCGCTACGCGCCCGAGGCTGGCGCGGCCGTCGAAGCGATGCACGCCGCCGCCTGGGAGACCATCGACCCAACCCTCCTGGAACTCTGCCGCCGGCGGATGGCGATGCTCCACGGCGATCGCGCCGAACTCGCCCGCGTGCCTCCGCGTGCCGCCAGCGCAGGCATCCCAACCGCCAAGCTCGACGGCCTCGCCAACTGGCCGGGTTCGCCCGCCTTCACCACGGCCGAACGCGCTTGCCTCGCCTTCACCGAACTCTTCGTCGCCGAAGTGAGCGGCATCACCCAGGCGGATGTCGATAGCGTCCTCGAACACCTCGGGCCGGCCCAACTCTACGGATTCGTGACGGCGCTCCTCTTTCTCGACCAGCAGCAGCGCCTGCGCATCGCCTTCGATCGCATCCTTGGCCCGCTGGAGGTACCCGCATGAGCGAAGAACGCACGATTGTCCGCCGCATCCCCCTGCCCGCGCCCGGCCCGGAGGGCAAGCGTCCCTCGCTCGCGGCGGCCTATGCTCCTCGCCTTTCGGCCGCGCTCGACGGTTATCAGGAAGCGGTCGTCCTCCTGAAGGGTCTCGACCCCGTCACCACCGAGCTCGTCCGCCTGCGCTGCGCCCGCCTCCACGACTGCCACACCTGAAAGACCCTCCGCCTGGGCGTTGCCCGGGACGCAGGCCTCGACGAAGCGATGGCGGCCAAGATCGACGACTACGAGGAGAGCGACCTCCCGGAGCGCCAGAAGGTCGCGCTCCGCCTCGCCGACGCCTACGTGAGCTGGCCGGCCGGGATCGATGCCGCCCTCCGCGCCCAGGTGCTGGAGCACTTCACGCCGGCGGCCGTCGTCGAACTGCTGCTCGATATCTCGAAGTGGAGCACGCAGAAGCTGCCCGTCGCCCTCGGCCTGGACGCGCCCTTGAACCCCGGCGGCCTGTTTTCGTTCGACTTCAACGCCGAAGGCAAGGTCGTCTGGGGCGGCGTCCTCGGCTGACTCGCGACGGGCAAAGAGTTGGCCGCCAAGCGGCCAAGGCGGCCAAGCCTTCTTCATTCCGAAGCTTGGCTTCTTGGCCTGTTGGCGGCAATTTCTCCCGTTAGCGCGTGCCGTATGCTGGAGCCCATGGCCAGTTCAGCGATTGCCGAACGCCCCTCCTCAGAGTCCGCCAGCCAGTCTCGCGCTCAACCCGGCCGAGCTGCTGGCCCTGGCCGCCGAAACCGGCTAGTACTTCACCGAGAAAGTCTCTGATAGACATTCACGCCCGCGAAAACGTTTCTTCCCGTTCCCCGCGAGGTACGAAGTCGGGAGACCCCATGGCCAATGGCCAGGACAGCGGATGAAAACCACGGCCCTGCTCCCCTCGCCCGCGCACGGGAGAGGGGCTGGGGGTGTGGGCTTACGGCCAGGCGGCCCCTATTTTCAGCGCGGAGGGGGCCGGCGGGTGAGGGCGGAGGGTCAAGCGGCCCCTATTTTCAGCGCGGAGGGGGCCGGCGGGTGAGGGCGGAGGGTCAAGCGGCCCCTAT
>JANXYE010000341.1 GCA_025350285.1 Chloroflexota bacterium | reverse complement strand
ATCCGGGCCTCATTTTCTGGTTTCGATACGACCACTCGCTTTCAGACCTCATTCGCGCCGTGCTGGCCGTTATGGAGCGGCAGACGCCCGACGGCATGCGCGACCGGATCGAGTGGCTCAGCGATTGGCTCTAAGGGGCGTGGTATCATGCGCGGATGGAAGGCGAGACCCCCATTGACATCGGGAGCCTGATTCTGAGTGAGCCGGGCTTCCGCGCGGGACAGCCGTTCATCGCGGGCACGCGGCGGAGCGTGAAGTCGATCGCGGCGATGTTTGGGCATGGGGCGACGGCCGAAGAGATCGCGGCCGAGCTGCCGGAGATCCCGAAGGCGAAGATCTACGCGGCCCTGACTTGCTATTTCGCGAACGCTGAGCAGATCGACGCGGATTTAGTGGAAGACGAGCGACTCTACTACGAGTTTCAGGCTGAGTACGAGGCTGCGTCCGCTCCAGTCGCTGTTTCGTGATTCGAATCTATTGCGACGAGGACTCCAAACGATCGGCCGTGGTGCGGGCGCTGCGCCAGGCTGGCCTCAACGTGCTGACGACCGCTGACGCCGGACTCGACGGCGACCCGGACGACGAGGTGCAGCTGGCGTTCGCCGCGAGCAACGGGCGAGCGGTCCTCACGGCGAACGTCCGCGATTTTCAAGTGTTGCACAAGAACTGGATGCGCGACGGTCGTACGCACGCCGGAATCATTCTCTGGATACAGCGCTCTCACACCCCAACGGACATTATTCGAGGCCTCACCCGGCTTCAGGCAATTTTGACCGAGGATGACCTGGTGAACACCGTGCGCTGGATTGGAGACTTCCGTTAGATCTACGCCGCCCGCGGCTCCACGCCGAGGAACACGCGGGCGAACTTCGGAAAGAGCAGGTCCGCCGCAACCACGGCGGCGAGCGCCGTCGTGAGTCCGACCACGAAGATGCCGTTCATCAGGTCCCAGTAGTCGTCCTTTACCACGCTGTCCGAGACGAAAGTCATCGTGATGTAGCCGATGAACAGGGGCATGTGCACGAGGTAGATGGCGAACGCGTAGCGCCCGAGCGCGCGGGCTGGGGCCATGACGAACTCGCCGGCCCGGACGGCCCGCAGCCGGTGGAGGGCCGCCGGGAAGACGACCAGGCTAAGGCAGCCGAAAAGGAAGACAGACACGCCGAAGTAGCTCACCGGGTAGCCGCCCCCCTCTTCGCCCTGCCAGAGGTACCAGGCGAAGACCGCCGCCATCGCGGCGAGGCCCGGCCAGAGCCAGCGGGCTGTCCAGTCGATCCCCCGCCAGCGGCGCGAGGCGTACAGGCCAAAGCTGAATGAGAAGACCCAGACGAGCGGATTGCGGTAGGCGAAGAGGGCGAAGTCCCCCGAGATGGTGCTGTGCTCGTAGGAGATGATCGTGGCGAGGTTCGCGGCGAAGGCGGCGAGCGTGAGCCAGCCCAGGCGCCGCACCCGGCCACCCGCGCACGAAGAAGAACGCGAGGTAGAAGACGCACAGCACGAACAAGTAGTAGAACTGGCCGCTGATGTTGAAGAGGACGAGGTTTCGCACGAGTTCGTGGTCGATGCCCCGTTCGTCCCAGGCGTGGTAGGCGAACGCGACGAGCATCCAGGCCAGCAGCGGGATGCCGATGCGGACGGCTTTCTTGCGCACGAACTCAGCGAACGACGCTTGCCGTTCGCGGGCAAGGAAGAATCCGGAAGCGAAGAGGAACACTGGCACGGCGGTGTGCGCGAACAGGTGGATGACGTGGACGGCGGTCTTCTGCCGCTCGGGAGTCACCCCCCAGGGGCTGAAGTAGGCGTGAAGGTAAACCACGAAGATGATGGCTATGCCGCGCAGCGCGTCGAATTCGACGAGGCGCCGCGCCATCGGGGCCGCCTCGGGGCGGACCGCGGTCGCGGCGGCCAGACTCTCGAGCTGTGTGGACCGCGAGCGCGGCGCCGCTGCCATGTGTCCACCGTAGCGACCGGGGGTAGGGGCTGGCAACGGGCGCAACAACGGTGCATCTCAGCGGCCCCGGCAGCGGGCGGCATAAGCGTGACCGCTCCCATGAAGCGCGATCGGGCTGCTGCCCGATGTTGGGCGAAGGAACTTTCTGCTCCTTAGCGGCCGCGGTACCGTTTGGCGGGACTGGTCCTGGTTCAGGAGGGTGTGCGTTAGATTTTTGCACGATGAGTCGGCATCGACCTGGTTCCGTCCCCCGGCCGCGGGCTCTCTGGAGAGACCGCTCCGTATCCTTGGCGGCCAGGATTGGCGCTCGGTTCAAGCGACGCCAGGTTGCGATCCTGGCCGCGAGTGGCGAACGAGCGGTTCGTTCACGCCGGAGCGAGAGAAGGGAACCCCGTTCGACCGGATCTCGGCCGCCCGGCCGCGGGCTCACTGGAGACGGACCGCTCCGTATCCGTCGCGGCCAGGATTGGCATCGCGAATCAAGAGGCACGCACGCGGCACTCCTGGCCGCGAGTGATAACGAGCGGTTCGTTCACGCCCGTGCCAAGCCCGAGCGGTCGCTGAAATCTGATGCACACCACTTCAGGACAGGGGTGGCCAAAGCGCTTGCCGGGCGTGCTAAAGTGGTAGGACAGCGCCCACGCCCTTGAAGG
>JANXYE010000319.1 GCA_025350285.1 Chloroflexota bacterium | reverse complement strand
CGACCTCGAGGACGTCCACCGGTTCCTCTCGCGAAGCTCACCCATGGCCGCGAACTCGACTGTCGAGCGTCTGCTCGACACCGCCGACCGGCTCGGAGACTTCCCAGAACTTGGTAGCGTGGTTTCCGAACTCAGCCGCAGCCGCTACCGCCAGGTCGTCGTAGGCGCGTATCGCCTGTTCTACCGGTTCGACTCCGACGCGGTGTTTATCGGTGGCATCGTTTCCGCTCGCCGCCGCCTGCGCCCCGGCGACCTGAACTGAGCGCATGCACCGGCCGGCGCGCTATCCTTCCGGCACAACGTCAGCCGCGCGCCGGAGGAACCATGCCATTCGAATCGATGATCACGCCGCCCGACCACATGATCGGGCGGCCGGGGCTCTGGTTCTTCGTTGCGCAGAACACGGTGCTCGTCCACACGGAGGGCGGCATGCGCATCCCTCAGGTGCGCCATCCGGACGAACTCGGCATTCACGTGGACCATGAACACTTCCTCGGGGTGCTGGATGACATGCCGGTGTGGGCGGCCGGGTTGGATTCAGGTGCGCCGGAGATCGACGGTATGTCGGCGCAGATGTTGTTCGCGCTCTTCCCGAATATGGACGAGACGACCTGGGCGCTGGCCGGACGAGCTGTCCAGATCGCCGAGTGGCACCGGACGCACCGCTTCTGCGGGCGCTGCGGCGAACAGACGGTAGACGCCCCCGGGGAACGCGCGCGCAAGTGCCCGGGCTGCGGCCTACTCTGCTTCCCACGCATCGCGCCCGCCGTGATCACTCTCGTCGAACGCGGTGACGAAGTGCTGCTGGCGCGTGGGCGGACATTCGGCGCGAACCCGATGTACAGCGTCCTCGCGGGCTTCGTCGAACCGGGCGAAACGTTGGAGGAGTGCGTCGCCCGCGAGGTGAAGGAAGAAGTTGGCGTGGACCTGACGGACATCCGCTACCACTCCAGCCAGCCGTGGCCGTTCCCGCATTCCCTGATGATCGGCTTCACGGCGACCTACGCGGGCGGCGAGCTCAGCCTCCAGGAGAGCGAGATCGTCGATGCCCAGTGGTGGCGGGCCGACGCCTTGCCGAACATCCCGGGCAAGGTTTCGATAGCCCGGCGACTGATCGACGGCTGGTTGGAGAAGCAAGCGGGGCGTTAGCGCAGGGCGCGGTATGCGGCCAGCGCGCGGTCGATGAAGGCGTTCGTGGAGCCGAGGTAGTGGGCCGGATCGAGGGCGTCGTCGATCTCCCGCTCGGAGAGCGAGGCGCGGGTAGTTGGGTCCGCGAGCAGTGCTTCGCGGAACGGGACGCCATCGGCTTGAGCCCCGAGGCTGACCGCCCGGATCGTTGCGCGCGCGGACGTGTGTCCCGCCTTCGCCGCAAGTGCGCCCATGACGGCCTCAGCCATGGCCAAGCCGCCGCCAGCCTGTAGATTCCGGGCCATGCGGTCCGCGTTCACCCGCAGGCCGTCGAGCAGCTCCCGGGAACGAGCGAAGGCCGCCGCGGTCACCGAGAGCAGTTCGGAAAGCGGCTCCCACTCGGCCTGCCAGGCGCCGGCCGCGCGCTCGTGTTCCTGGGCCATCGCGGCAAAGAGCAGCCCGGCCAGCGCGTTTGCCCGGAGGACGCAGGCCCGCACGGCCACGGCCCCGACCGGGTTGCGCTTCTGGGGCATCGCTGAGGAGCGTCCCCGGCCAGGCGCCGCGGGCTCGGCTAGCTCCCCGGCTTCGGACTGCGCCAGCAGTACAACGTCGAGCGCGACCTTGCCAACGGCGCCCACCGCGATGGCCAGGGCGGAGCCGATTTCGGCGATGCGGACGCGGTTCGTGTGCCAGGGCATCGGGGGATCCCCGAGGCTCAGCCGCGTGGCGAGGCCAGCCATGACCACGACCCCACTGTCACCTAGCGACGCCAGTGTCCCGGCGCCTCCGCCGAATTGGACCGCGAGCCGAGTCTGACGCAGATCGGCCAGCCGTGCGCGGGATTCGATGACCGCCATCAACCAGTTCGCGGCCTTCAGCCCGAAGGTTATCGGCACGGCCTGCTGGAGTAGGGTCCGCCCGGCCATCAGCGTGGCGCGATGCTCATCGGCAAGGGTCGCGCAAGCGGCCGCGACGGCGTCGAGGTCTGGGAGCAAGCGGTCGAGGGCGCGGCGGACGATGAGCATCGCGGCCGTATCGAGGATGTCCTGGCTTGTCGCGCCGAAATGGACGAACTGGGCGGCGTCCGGCGGTATGGCTGCCGTGAGCGCCTCGACGAGCGGGATGACCGGGTTCCCGGCGGCGACGGCGGCCATACCGAGCGGGGCGGGATCGAACAGGTCGGCACGACAAGCGGCGGCGATGGCCTCGGCGGCGTCCCGGGGGATCACACCTGCATCTGCCTCCGCTGCCGCGAGGGCCGCCTCCACGTCGAGCATGGCCTGGAGCCAGGAGGCGTCGGAGACGGCCATTAGCATCTCGGGCGTCGAAAACATGGGCGAGAAGAGGGCGCTCGTGCTCATGTGGGGTTGGCCGCCGTGATCGTCGGCGCAACGCCCTCACCCCCGACCCCTCTGCTGTGCAAATAGGGGCCACCGGGCCGTAAGCCCTCACCCCCAGCCCCTCTCCCGTGCGCGGGCGAGGGGAGCAGCAGAGCCGTGGTTTTCATCCGGCGTCCTGGTCCTTGACCATAGGGTCTCCCGAGGCTTTTCCAGCAGCACCACAGGGCTATCGCGCTGAGGGCCAGCCCCGCCTGCCAGACGCCGAGGCCGAATCGCAGCAGGACAAGCGTCTCGGAGCCGCCGATGAGGCCACTGATGGCCCGCCAGCGCCGCTCCGGTGGCCACTCGACGAGCGCCCCGATGCCCCACCCCAGCGCGGCCGCTACGACCGCCGCGGCCCCGGGGTAGGAAGCCTGTTCAAGCAGCAGGCTCGCCACGGCGACTATGGCCACGCCCACAACCGCGGCGGCCCGCGACCCGCGCGAAAGCCGTATCCCGACCGCCGCGAACGCCACG
>JANXYE010000294.1 GCA_025350285.1 Chloroflexota bacterium | reverse complement strand
GGAGGTTCGCGGTGCTCGCCGGCGAGGCGCTACAGCCGGCCCTGCATAGCTGCCAGTTCTGGTGGGCCAGCGGCCGACCCATGTGGGACATCGCGATGGTGCTCCGTGGCCTCCATCTGTTGACCACGGTACTGGTCTACGCGACCCGGTCGGTGGAAGTGGGCGAAGCCGCCGCGGACGTCAAACGCCAGGCTCGCTGGCGGGTGGCGGCGGCGAACGAGGCTCGAATCCGCCTGGAACGCCTGCTCGTGGAGCGAACGGCGTGAAGGTATTGTACGCGGCCGCCGAGGTCGATTCGCTGGCCAAAGTCGGCGGGCTGGCGGATGTCGCGGCCGCGTTGCCGCGGCGGCTGGCCCAGATGGGGCACGACGTGCGCGTGATCATGCCATGCCACGCTTCGGCGATGGTGGCCTTCGAAGCGTCGCTGGAGCGGCGCGAACTGCAGGCGGAACTGCCCGGTGGGCTGACACGCTCGTTTGAGGTCGCGACCGTGGCCGGACCCGGTGGGGTGCCGGTCGAGTTGGTGTACGAGCGCCACTTCTTCGGCCGCGAGGCGGTGTACGGGGAGCCGGACGACCTTGAACGCTACCAGTTCTTCTGCCGGGCGGTGCTCGCCGTCCTGAAAGCCGGGCCGTGGCTCCCCGATGTCCTGCATCTGAACGACTGGCACACGGCGCCCCTTGCCTTCGCGCTGCGCAACCTCGCCTGGGCGAACCCGATGCTGCGCGGGGTGGCCTCCGTGTTGACGATTCACAACCTCCGCTACCGCGGGCCGGACGAACTCAACGACTACCTCGCCCAGGGGATCTACTACTGTGACGCGCTGACGACAGTGAGCCCAACGTACGCGCGGGAGATCCTGACGCGGGACTACGGGGAGGGCCTGGAGGCACTGCTGACGCTGCGGGCCGACAGTCTGCACGGGATCCTGAACGGCCTGGATTATGACACGTACAACCCCAGGATCGACCCGGCCCTGGCGGCGAACTTTGATCTGAGCACGCTGGAGAGCCGCCCCGCTAACCGCCGGGGACTGCTGGCCGAAATTGGGCTGCCCCAGAGCGAAGGACCGTTGCTGGCGATGATTACACGGCTTGCGGAACAGAAGGGTATCGAACTCGTGATCCAGGCGCTGCCGGAGATGCTGGCGGCTGATGCGCGACTCGTGGTGCTCGGGCAGGGTGATCGCTGGCTGCGCGAAGAACTCTCGCGGCTGCAGGCGAGGCACCCGGACCATATCCGGCTGCTCGACCGGTTCGATGAGCCGATGGCCCGGCGTATCTACAGCGGCGCTGACCTCTTTCTCATGCCCTCGCGGTACGAGCCCTGCGGCCTGGGACAGCTTATCGCGATGCGCTACGGCGCGGTGCCGCTGGGACGGCGCACGGGCGGCTTGAGCGACACGATTCTCGATATCGACGAACACCCGGACCTGGGGACGGGGTTCCTCTTCGACGAGTACAGCGCGTTCGCCTTGACCGGCGCATTCGAACGGAGCGTGCGGGCCTTCCGGCAGCCTGAGGTGTGGGCACGGCTCCAGCAGAACGGCATGAGCCGCGACTACTCATGGTCCGCGTCGGCGACGCATTATGTCGAAGCATACGTTGCCGCGTTACGGTCGCGGGGGATCGTGCCACTCGAATGAACGCGACAGCGAAACTCCACATCGTCGGACTCGGCCCAGGCGCGGCCGGGCTCGTGACGGGCGAAACGCTCGATCTACTTCGCTCGGGGATTCCCGTCATCCTGCGCACCCGCCGCCATCCAACCGTTTCCGAACTAGACCCGGATGGTCTCTGGGCCGCCTGTGACGACCTCTACCAGGGCGGTGCTGGCTTCGAAGAGATCTACGAGGGGATCGCGCAACGGGTCACCACCGCTGCCCTGGCCGGCGGAAACGTTGTGTACGCGGTGCCGGGCCACCCGCTGGTCGCCGAGCGGACAGTCACGCGGTTGTTGGCCGAAGCGGAGCTATCGGGCGGCAGCGTGCGGGTGTACCCGGCGGTGAGTTTCGCTGACGTGGCCTCCGCGGCCCTCCGCATCGACCTCTCGACGGTGCAGCTCTGCGACGCGCTGGAACCGCGGATCGACTGTCAGCGGGCGGCGCTCATCAGCCAGGTGTACGACCGCGATGTCGCCACCGAGCTGAAGCTCCGTCTGCTGGACTGGTATCCGGCCGAACATCCGGTGACGCTCCTGCGGGCGCTGGGGACGGCGGAATCGTCGATCCGAACCGTGCCGCTGGGGGAACTCGACCACCAGGCGAAGGGCTACCTCGACTGCGTGTACGTGCCAGCGCTCGCGCCGCTCGATGACATCCGGCGGTTCGATGGCCTGTTCGAGGTGGTGCGGCGGCTCAACGCGCCCGGGGGCTGCCCCTGGGACCGGGAACAGACGCACGCATCGCTTCGGCCCCACTTGCTGGAGGAGTGCTACGAGACGCTCGCCGCAATCGACGCCGCGTCGTCCGCGGAGATTGCGGAAGAG